>JAQVEI010000023.1 GCA_028697695.1 Lentimicrobiaceae bacterium | reverse complement strand
CAGGGTAGCCATGCCTCCTATCATGACCAGCAAAATTTCAGAACGGTTCATCTTTTCGAGATAAGCTTTTATCATCAGTGGAGATTCAGTTTGCCCCAGAAAAATGTTGCCGGCGACCGAAAGGCTTTCTGCACCCGACAGCTTTAGCGCCTTGGTCATCAACCAGGCCAGCACATAGACTACTTTTTGAATTACACCCAGATAAAAGAGCAGGCTGGTAAGTGCAGAGAAGAAAATAATGGTAGGCAGCACCTGAAAAGCAAAGATAAAGCCGTATGTATCCACGTTCATTAGTCCGCCCAATAGAAACTCACTGCCGGAGGCAGAAAAGTTGAGAATAGCCACGAATATTTTCCCGATAAATTCAAATACGAGCCTTACCGGCTTAACATATAAAATGCTTACTGCCAAACTGATCTGAATTAAGAGCCCTATACCTACACCCGACCAGGATATCTTCTTTCGGTTGGTGCTGAATATCCATGCAATAAAGATGATGGACAGCATGCCCAGAAGTCCCCTGAACAAACCTGAAAGCGTAAATGTTCCAGTAGAATCAGCGAGTTTGGGAACGATGTTATTAGCAGCCGTGTTTACAACAGAAACGGTAGTATCCGCATATACAATAGAATCTGAAACGACAGTCTGGGCTGACAGATTCCCTTGTGGCAGCATAAATAATACTAATGGCAGCCACAAAAACAATATTTTCTTCATAACGGGCAACTGAGATTTAAATGGGGAGATTTATTTACCTGCTTTTCTTCTTTTTATAATATCGCGCAATTGAGATGCTCTTTCGTAATCTTCTTTTTCAATCGCATCATTCATTAACTCCTGCAGTTCATCTACCGATAGTTTTTCAAATTCCAGATTGTCATCCTGTGGTGAAATGCCCCCGGTAGCAAGGTCATCAATATCCGGCTCATCATCCAGTGATACACCTGCTGCAGCAAGCACAGGCTCATAGGCATATATAGGACAATTAAACCTTACGGCCAGTGCTATTGCATCGGAGGTGCGGGAATCAATATTCTGAACGATACCATTGGATTCGCATACCAGCGTAGCATAAAAAATACCCTGGGCAAATTTGCTGACAATCACTTCTTTAAACTGAATTGCGAAGGTATCGGCGAAATTTTTAAACAGATCGTGGGTAAGGGGTCTGGGAATTTTGATCTGCTCAATGTGAAACAATATGGCCTGAGCTTCAAACCCATTGATAAGTATAGGTAAGCGACGTTTGCCTTCAGCTTCTCCCAATATTAAAGTATATGCACCACTTTGTGACTGGCTGTTAATCATTCCCAATAACTTCAGCTCAATCTTTTCCATTCATCTTATTTTTTATGAGTGGTAAAATTACAGATATTTAGTGGTTTAACAATGAAAGCAGTAAAAGATTTTATCTATACACCTTATTTCACTGGTTTAAACGCTTTTATTGTAATGAAAAACCGGGTACGCTACACTAAGACATGCTGTTAAGTTTTTTATAGTGAACAAAGCTACAGTATCAGGCAACAGATCGTTTCCGGAAAGCAACTTTCAAAAATACAAATGCAATCTATTCATTGAAATAGCTGTAAATTTGCACCATGCATTCCAATAAGCATTTACGCGACCTTCTTGAGCAAAAAACCCAACAATACCAGCATCCGGTATTTATACCGGACGACCCAATCAGCATTCCACATCTGTTTACCGGTAAGCAGGATATCGAAATTTCAGGTTTTCTTACTGCCATTATTTCCTGGGGGCAACGTAAATCGATAATACAAAGTAGCCGCTTGCTGATGAAGATGATGGATGATGCTCCCTGTCAGTTCGTGAAAGAAGCAGGAAACGAGGATCTTAAAAGCATAAGCAAATTTGTGTACCGCACCCTGAACGGTGACGACCTGCTCTTCCTCATTTCAGCCCTGCGCAGGCTATACCGGCATTTCGACAGTATGGAAGACGCATTTGTTCACAATGACCTTAGATCGGATGCAAGTATGTTTGACCTCATCAATAATTTCAGAGGCTTTTTACTAAACACCCCTCACCTGCCGCGATCTGAGAAACATCTGGGCTATCCATTAGGCGGTAGTGCCGCCAAGCGTATCAACATGTTTTTAAGGTGGATGGTGCGAAGTGACGAAGGTGGCGTAGATTTCGCGTTATGGAAAAAAATCGATCCTTCGCGATTGTGCATACCTTTGGATATACATGTTGGGCGGATAGCACGCAAACTTGGACTGCTTTACCGCAAACAAAATGACTGGAAAGCAGTGGAAGAGCTTACCGGAAAATTGAGTGAATTCGACAAGGCCGACCCCATAAAGTATGATTTTGCACTGTTTGGTATGGGTATGTACGAAAAACTTTAATACTTAACTGCAATTTGCTTGAACAATTTTATAACTTTTAATAGAAATGAAAAACTACCCTTCTCCTGTTAAAGACGCTGCAAGTCTGGAAGCCACCATTAAGAATGCTGAAGCACTGTTAATATACTTCTACAATGACAGTTGTGCACCTTGTGTGGCTTTAAGGCCAAAAATAAAATCCATGGTTGAGCAACAGTTTCCACTGATGGAACAGGTATATATAAATGCAGGCAACTATCCTGAGCTGGCCGCAACAGCGGGTGTTTTTGCCAGCCCCACCATTATTGTATATTTTGACGGTAAAGAAAATTTAAGGTTAAGCAAATATGTTTCGGTGGTAGAGCTGTCGCAAAAAATTGAGCGATATTACACGCTTAAATTTGAATAGAAAGTCAGGCCATTATAATAGCTTTCTTAAAAAGTTAAAAAAATCGCATCAGTCACCTGATGTTTTTGATGCAGGTAACCGATGCGATAAAGTATGCATTGGTAATTTAGCTCAGCAGGCTTAAAGTAACGGTTAGTCCAGCCATAACTACTGAGACCATGGTCATCAATTTAATTAAAATATTCAATGAAGGCCCGGAAGTGTCTTTAAAGGGGTCGCCCTGAGTATCGCCCACTACGCCGGCTTTATGAGCTTCACTGCCTTTTCCGCCATAGTTTCCTTTTTCGATATACTTCTTTGCATTATCCCATGCGCCGCCGGAATTGTTCATAAATACGGCGAGGGTGAATCCGGCGGTGAGCACTCCTGCCAACAGACCTACTACGCCGGCAACACCCATGGCTGCACCCACGACAACGGGCACTGCGATAGCAACCAGCGAAGGCAATAACATTTCTTTCTGAGCTCCTTTGGTAGATATTTCCACGCATCTGGCATAGTCTGGTTTGGCGGTTTCATCCATGATGCCTTTAATTTCGCGAAACTGACGTCTTACCTCATCCACCATAGCGCCGGAAGCACGCCCTACAGCTTTCATGGTCATTGCGCTAAACACAAATGCCATCATCGAACCAAGGAATAGCCCCCCAAGAAACAATGGATTGAACAAAGTGATGTCATAAGCAGCAGAAAAATCTTTAACTGAGGCAGAAGATATTTTAATGGCAGTAACGCCTTCACTCACCGTGGGTGCCACGTCATGATAAAAAATGTATCCACCTTTGGAGACGAATCCTTCTCCGGATTTTGCAATTTTATCAAACCACAATCTTATCTCCTCCATATAAGCTGAAATCAAGGCCATGGCAGTTAGTGCGGCAGAGCCAATGGCAAAACCCTTGCCAGTGGCAGCAGTGGTATTACCAAGCATATCGAGCGCATCAGTGCGTTCGCGCACTTCACGATCGAGATGAGCCATCTCTGCATTGCCTCCCGCATTGTCAGCAATAGGTCCAAATGCATCAGTGGCCAGGGTTATGCCCAAAGTGGAGAGCATACCCACAGCAGCAAAGCCAATTCCATAAACGCCAAGTGCAAAATGCTCTGCTCCGCCAGCAGCCCAGAATGCGCCCATAATACCTATTACTATGGTAACCACGGGAATCCAGGTGGAGTACATACCCACTGCAATGCCGTCAATAATAGTAGTGGCCGGTCCATGTTGCGCATTATTGGCTATACCTTTAGTGGGTTTGTATTCGTCAGAGGTAAAATATTCAGTTGCCTGCCCTATGATAACACCAGCGACCAGGCCTATTACTACAGCCCAGAAAACCCCCATAGTTACCCAGCCAAGCATTACTAGTCCTATCATGGCTAACAGCACCAGCAAAGAGCTGCCACCTGTTCCCAAAAGTAAGGCATTGAGCAGGTTTTTTTGGGTTGCAGACTCTTTGGTACGTACCATGTATATACCCAAAATAGAAAGTATGATACCGATAGCTGCTACTACCATAGGAGCCAGCACAGCCTGATATGCTGTAAGCCCGGAATCTTTGAGTACCAGGGCTGGCAGCGCAGCACCCAGAGAAGCGGTTGCCAGTATTGAACCTGCGTATGACTCGTAAAGGTCAGCACCCATACCTGCCACATCACCAACATTATCGCCTACATTGTCGGCTATGGTTGCCGGGTTGCGGGGATCATCCTCAGGTATTCCTGCTTCTACCTTCCCTACCAGGTCGGCACCCACATCTGCGGCTTTTGTAAATATACCTCCCCCAACACGGGCAAACAATGCCTGGGTGGAAGCTCCCATGCCGAAGGTAAGCATGGTAACCGTTATTTCTATCAGCTTTAAGCGTGTACCGGCTTCATTGATAACGCCATCGACTACAAACTCAGGATGCGGATGAACCAATTCAAGACCGGCAAATTTTAAACCATTGGCCATGTGTTCCGGGGTATATACAAAATCGTTCAATATCCAAAACCAGGCTGCGATATCCAGCAAAGCAAAGCCAACCACAACCAACCCCATCACTGCCCCACTGCGAAAAGCTACTTTCAAGCCATTGTTTAAAGAGTGCGAAGCTCCATGTGCCGTGCGTGCCGAAGCGAAAGTAGCCGTTCTCATACCCAGGTATCCACATAGCCCGGAGAAAAAACCACCTGTAAGAAAGGCAACCGGAACAAACGGATTTTGTACACCAAAATAGGCCATAATGGTTAACAATACAGCCAAAATCATAAATACAATGGCAACTACCTTGTACTGTCTTTTTAAATAGGCCATAGCTCCTTCTCTTACAAACTGGGCAATCTCACGCATTCGGGGAGTACCTTCGGAACTCTTCATCATCGATTTGAAGAATATCCAGGCAAAAGCCAGCGCCAAAATCGAAGCTATTGGCACAATCAGAAAAATATAATCCATAAGCAGGTGGTTTTATGTAACTTTCGTTACGATTTATATTAATAATGTTATATTGGGTCTTTTGTTTATTACTTGAACCGGAAAATTCATATAATTTTCTGTTTAGCTACCCCGCTTTGCCCATGTTTGTAATGTTTTCCGCACCACAAAATTAAAATAATGCATGAATAATCAATATCTATTGGTGTTTTTTTTTAAAATTGAAAGATTTTTTTTTAAATAACTGTACCAAATAAAAAGAAAACTTCAGCTGAATAGTAAAGCAAAATTTAAAAATACCAATAATCAATAATTTGATGATATATTCTTCTTATTCAGCTATTTGTCAGCTTATATATAGCTTACAAGCCTGACAAACTAAAACTCTATGCGCTCTGTGCCTTAGTGATTTAAAAAGAACCACAGAGGCACAAAGGACACAAAGAAATAGCAGTGAGCTCTGTGCGTTTGTGGTGAAATAAAAAACACAAAGAACACAAAGAAAACTCTGTGAACGCTGTGCCTTTGTGGGGAAATAAAAAACACAAAGAAAACTCTGTGAGCTCTGTGCCTTTGTGGTGAAATAAGAATCACAGAGACACAACGGACACAAAGAAAACCCAACAGCTCATAAAACCACCATCAAACTTAGTTTTGCGCCCGTTTATAGCTCCAAATCATAATTACAACTGCTATGGCAAGCATGAGTGCACCAATTGAAAAGGTGAACACATAGCCATACAACTTATAAAATAATACTCCCATCACCGGTGCAAACAGGGAACGAAAAGCCGTTAAAAACAGATGCACCGATTGGTAATCCCCCGCTTCGTCGGGGGTGCAGAAGTAAGCAGAACCAATACTCCATAACAACGACATGGTAGCCGCAAAAATACTATGAAAGAGCAGGTATGGGATTAAGCTGTAAAACAGAACAAAGCTCCCCAACCTGATTTGCCGCGGAAAATAGAAAGTTAATACCAGGCTAAGCAGATATAACATGACCGAAGCAAACGTAATGGCCCCAAATTTACGTGGATCGATGCGGCCAAGTACCCTGCCAAAAAAAGGTATCAACAAAATTGCAATAATGTTATACGCGTTTTTGTAGGTTGCCAGGGTAAAATAGTTCATATTCAACTGCTTCTCAAAAAAAATGGTAATTACGGTAACCGTACTCATAAAGCCAAAGCCATAAAACATAAAACCCAGCTCAAAGTGACGAAAAGCATGATTTTGATTTACAATACTGCGCATGCGCGAAACAGAAGCCCTTACCGAATCAAGAATGCCGCCACGAGCCTTGGCAGTAGTCTTTATCTCGAAAGGGATGAACGACAACAGAAAAACCGCTGCAATACCGAAAATAGCTGCCAGCAGGAACATCCATCTATAGGCATATTTATCGTTATCGAGCACTATACCATATATAAACACGACAGCAAGCATCACCAGCTTTCCCCAAAATGTGCTGTGACTATACAGTCTCGAAAAATTTTCGTGACGGTAATTTGTTTTAAGCAACAGGTTGATAACAGGAAATAGTACCGGATTTCCAAGGTAATAAATAAAAAATATGAGCAGAAACAGCAGATGGTACCATGAATTGCTCAACGTTACAACATCTGACTGGGGAAACAAGAGCAACAGTGCCAGCGGAGCCCGTGTAATTATACCGGCATAGCGAATTAAGTGCGGTTTGTTTGATATACTGTTGAGCCAGGCTTGAGTGAAAATCAATAATAAAAAGACAACTACTGAAAATTGAAACAGAAAACTCAATTGCAATGATGAGCCGTTCAAACTGCGCAGAAAAACAAATTCATTCAATGCCAGCACACCCAATACAAAACCATCAAAAATGGTATACCATAAATGCAGGTTGAAAGTTTGCCGTTCTAGAGGTAAAAGTTTTTTATGGGCTGCATTGACCAACATACCTGCTTTAAATTTCAGTGCACAAAAATAGAGCAAAGATTGCTTTATTGCATTGGATTGATGAACAATAAAAATTAACATGTGTTACTATAAAATCAACAATACCAACAATAACAACCATGAAAAAAACATTATTTATCCCCTTGCTTATGTTAGCCTTTGCTTTATCGGGAAATGCGCAAAAGACACTTTACGATTTTACTGTCACCACGATTGATGGAAACCCCGTAAACCTCTCTAAGTATAAGGGAAAAAAGGTTCTGATAGTCAACACGGCTTCCAAATGTGGTTTAACCCCTCAATACAAAGAACTTGAAGCACTTTATCAAAAGTACAAAGATCAAAACTTTGTAATCCTGGGCTTCCCTTCAAACGATTTTATGAATCAGGAACCTGGCACAGATGAAGAAATTAAGGAATTTTGCGAAGCAAATTATGGAGTAACCTTCCCTATGATGAGCAAAATATCAGTGAAAGGAGATACACAAAATCCACTGTATGTATGGCTTACACACAAGTCGCAAAATGGTGTACTTAATGCAGATGTTAGCTGGAACTTTCAAAAATTTATGGTGGATGAAAATGGGTATCTGGTCGATTATACCAATCCCAGGGAAAGTCCCTTCACAAAAAAAATTGTGGATTGGATTGAAAATTAAATTTTTCAAAGCAATGATGCTTATAATCCTGTTGCCGTCTCAAATAAATTTGAGACGGTTTTTTTTTGCAATTCAGGATACCAGATCATGTTTTGGCGCTATGCCTGAAGTGCGCCCTTAAGTGAATCATTCAGGCAAGATAATTTCTTCTAAATACCTGGGAGGTAACATTTCAGCCATCAAACATCTCACTGCCGGCATAGTTACAGCCATGGTGAAGTGCGCACGTGAAGGCGTTTTCACCACTTAGGGATATGCAATTCATCCCGGACTATTGACCGCCTCATTTATCTTCATTCTTAAAGTTTAATCAACTATCTTTACCTGATTATTACCATTAAAACAACCTAAACATGAATACGGCTCAACATCAGGTGAATACTTTGCTTGCAAGTGTCTGGTTTATGGAAACCGCCCGCATAAGATTATACGAGATCTATGCAAAGCAGGCAATCAAAGACGGGTATCAGCAAATGGCTGCTCTATTTATAGAAGTAGCCGAACAAAAACGTTCTCATACCAAAACCATTTATCGCTTTATGGAAGAATTGACTACCGAAACTTCGGTATCGATTAAAACCGGCGCCTTTGATAACACTTTAAAGAATCTGGAAGAAGCAGCACTAACAGAGCAAAAGGAGGCAGGAGATATCTACTCTACCCTGGAGCGTATGGCCTGGGAAGCAGATTTGAAAAAAATTGCCGTTAAAATTAAGCTGTTTCGACAGATAAAACTGTTTTATGCAGGCCGGTTTACCACACTTGCCCAAAATATTAAAGATGGCCGTGTTTTTGCCAGAGATGAGAAAGTAAAATGGATTTGCCGCAAATGTGGCTTTATCTACGAAGGAGAGAAGGCCTTAAAAAACTGCCCCGGCTGTGAACACCCGCAGGCCTATTTTGAAATTCTTGCTGAAAACTACTGATGCCAATCGGATGAAAAAATAAAAACCGGTCAGTTCATGCTTTGACCGGTTTTTAAAAAGGGAATACTTAAATGCTTTAATTACTCGCTACCAGATGGATGTTCAGGACAATTTCATCATTGATAAACTTATCCTGTAAGTCCTTGAAGAAGGTTCTTGAACCAAACTGAACATTCCAGTGACTGCGGTCGATGATAAAAGGGGGTGTTTTCGCATCTACGCTATTTTCCGATACCTCTACCACGGCAGGGAAAGTCACACTTTTTGAAATATCCTTCATGGTTAGATTTCCCGTAATATTGTAATCCTTATCGGTGCCATTTTCTGCGGGAGTTACGGCGGTAATTTCGAAGGTAGCTACAGGAAATTCCTCAACATGAAAAAAGTCAGGAGATTTAAGATGGTTCACCAACTTTTGATTTTGCTCCGCATCGGTAAGGTCTTCATTGACAATGGAAGTCATGTCAATCAAAAACTTTCCTCCGGCCAGTTTGCCATCTACCAATATCAAATCACCCTCTTTTATGTCGATGGTTCCATGATGCTTTCCTGTGGGTTTTGAACCTTCCCATTTTATGGTTGATTTATCAACATCAACTCCCACATAGGCATCCCCTTCGGTTAAGGTTACCTCCTGACTATCTGATATGGCGGCACGATCGCCCTGAGGATTATTGCATGCTACTAAAAATGAGGCCATAGCCGCGACCCCAAAATAAATAAAAGACTTTTTCATTGTTGTACGTTTAAGTGTTTGATTTTAATTGCTTTTAAATTGTCCTATAAACCGTTATTCACACAGTTTGTTCAAATTAATATTCTAACCATTGTCATATATTATTTAACATTTTTCTTAAATATTTAACAACACTTAATAAATACATGAATTAATTACATCGACTTTTACGTTCATTTAATAAAAAGCCTATGAGCATCAAACACATACTTACTTGTTTGTTCATATTCTTGCTTGTTCAGGCTACATGGGCTCAGGACCGGGTATTGATTCACGGAGGGATTTTTGATATTAATGGCCATTCCCTGATGGGTGCACACATTAAAAATCTGAACAGGTATTACGGAACCTTTACTGACAGAACGGGACATTACAGCATTATCATGGGCATTGGCGACACTCTTGAAGTAAGCATGGTTGGTTTTAAAACTTTTAAGAAACGAATTTCCGCAAATACGCATGCACATAGTTACCCCTTGAACGTTACACTAATTGCCGACACCATTTTCTTAAGGCCTACTGAAATAAAGCCCTATCCCCTTACCTACGAAGAGCTAAAAAAAGAATTTATTTCCAAACACTCGGAAGAAGAAAAGTACTTTAGCCGGATTCAGACTCCAGCGGTAAAAGGTCCCCTGATTATAGGCGGACCCATTGACTTTTTGTACAGCAGATTTTCCAAAGAAGCACGTGAACTTCAAAAATTGCAGTCAATTTATAATCACGTAGCCATGCGCAATCGTTTTATGCAGATAATTTCAGCTGAAGTGCTTCAAATCCGTTTTAATTGCTACACTCACGAAGATATCGACGATTTATTGAACTACTGTGGCATCTCCATCAAATGGTTTAACGAGGCATCAGCAATACAGGTAGTCCAACGAATTAAAACATGCGGTTATGCATGGAAAAAACAACAAGAGAATAAATTAAACCAAGGGCAAAAGATGGATTTGGAAGGTGGAAGATAGAGTTTAGAGGTTAGAGATTAGAGGTCAGAGGTTTGAGGTTAGCCATATATTTAAAAATGGTGTGCGTTTGCCGTATACCGGGGCATAGCAGATCGAAAACGACTGAAATTTACACGCACCTTACTACAAAAGGATTTGAAAATATAAAAAGCCCGATGGATGAATTGGATATTTAATTTTTTATCATATTTGCAAAAAGGATTCGGCTTTATTTTATACCACTCTTGGCTATACAAAAAGCAGCTATATATACAATGTTGCGTATATACAGTCGTTATACACCATTAAAAAAACGAATAATATGAGAACAAACTTTTATTTAATATTAATTGTAACGAGCGTTTTGTCTTTTCTGACAAGTTCTTGTTTTGCTCAAAAGTCTTCTGGCGGAGTATTTGTTTTAGGTGGAATCCACCAGACACACGAAACAGCGAAATATTATACTTACGAGAGAATGGGAGAAATTTATCAGCAGTTAAAACCGGATGTTCTTTGTGTTGAAACTCAGCCTCAACAGTGCAGTAGCCGTATTGGGTGACGACATTCTGAAACATATTGCCCAAGAACTTTTAAAAACCGTCCGTAACAGCACGACAATAGATTGGACAATTAAAGAAAGTGTTCAATCTGCATTGAGACGAAACATAAGGCGAATTTTAAGACTTCACGGGTATCCACCAGACTTGCAAGAAAAAGCGGTTGACACGGTAATAACCCAAGCGAAAATGTTAGCAGAAGACTTGGTAAAGAATGGAGACAAAACAGAACAATAAGTCAACGCTTTTGGCAGCACATTTGCAGCAATGTGTTCGGGGAAATCTATAAATGGGCTATTGGAGTATACGTGTTAGAAAACCTTGTCTTCTGGTCTTCTCCAAATCACGAAAACCGGCAACCAACACAAGTTATTTACTATAGGGCGCAGGGCCGTATTCAGAAAGTTTGTACTTTTATCTTTTCCCTTACATATAACTTTGTGTTATGAAGGATAAACTGAATACCAGGCGAAAGGGTAAAATTTTTCGATCTGAATTCAAAAAACATCACGCTCAGTACACTAAAAATTGAAATGCTTATAATTTTGCGCAATACCAGGCCGGGAGCATGTTTAAATCTTTAACATCAAACCATGACTGCTGAACCAATAGTGTGGATATTTGTTAACAAAATTACAATAGCACGATTAACAACAAAACTCTAAAAATGACAACAAAAACGCTTAACCCAAAAATAGAATCCGAACCCACTGCCATGCTTAGTCCCGGGGAGATATTGAACGATTATCGCGTAGCATTTGAAAGCCGTCAGGCGAGTTTGCTCGGCCGGCGTGAAGTGCTCACAGGCAAAGGAAAGTTCGGTATATTTGGAGATGGCAAGGAGATACCTCAGCTTGCCATGGCACGGGTTTTCGAGCCGGGAGATTGGAGGTCAGGCTACTACAGGGATCAAACCTTTATGCTTGCCGCGGGAATGATGACACTGGAAGAATTTTTTTCGCAGATATACGGCGATACCGATACAAGCATTAATCCGGGTACTGCGGGCAGGATTATGAACAATCATTTTGCCACGCGCACATTGGATGCTGATGGGCATTTTAAGG
>JAQVEI010000514.1 GCA_028697695.1 Lentimicrobiaceae bacterium | reverse complement strand
AAGCTTTAATGTAACAAAAGCGGAGGCCCGGCATTGTCCTCCTGCTCACCAAACCAAACCAGCACGTATCCACGATAAACAGCCATTCCCATAGCTTTCCACTCTACATCGCGCCATTTGTTTTTATTAACTATAACATCGTGGTGCCCCTTACTTGCCTTCCATCCTTTCAGTGCCATTTCGGGCAACAAATTACTGCCAATAGTTTCATCACTCTGGTAATATGAAATTTCGAAACCATCCCCGGTGTAAGATGTCAGCTCTCTGGGCTTGTTCCAGATGCATTCTGCTAATTTATGGTCGGGAGTATAACAGCAGGAACTCCAGTAAGGGCTTTGCGACCAGGAGTGCAAATTGCAACGCCCACCGTACTTGTAGTTTTCATAAAGATCTCTGGCATGTATCCTTGCCACCAACGACAGGGAAGCTGAGAAGGGGACAGGAGGCAGGTTTTTTGAATGCCGATAATCATTTATCATTCGGCCAAGCCGTTCTTCTGCATGCGTAAGCTTAAGGGTGTCGCAGCTAAAAGGCAACCTTTTACTGGAAGGGGCCGCCTGAGCAAATAGCGCATTGGAAGATATGCAAAGCATTAAGACAAGAAGTAAGCGGTTCATAGGATTTTCATTTCTGCATCAAAGCATTAACGAAATAACAGCCTATTCATTGCGCAAAGGAGCAGTTTTCAGGTTATCCCGGTTAATTAGCATTTATTTCTTAATTTTGAGCCATAACTGCATCATGTCTGATATGTTTATGGATAGCCCTGATTATACTATTTTATTGATTGATGATGAGGAAGATGTACTTGAGTTTCTAAGTTACAATTTGAGCAAAGCCGGGTTTCGGGTTATAAAAGCACCTGACGGTGCTGAAGGGTTAAAGCTGGCGCGTAAGCACAGGCCACACCTGATAATACTTGATGTAATGATGCCTGAAATGGATGGAATAGAAACTTGCAAAGCCATCCGAAAAATAGATGCCTTAAAAAATACCATCGTTGTGTTTTTAACTGCCCGGGGCGAAGATTATTCTCAAATTATTGGTTTTGACGCTGGTGCTGACGATTATATATCAAAACCCATAAAGCCCAGAATACTTACCAGCAGGATACAGGCCTGGCTACGGCGCTATGGCGAAAAAAGCACATTGCATGATGAAGATAATTTGATTATTGACCGGGAGAAATATGCTATAAACTTAAGGGGAAATGAATTTGTTTTGCCACGAAAAGAGTTCGAACTGCTGGCATTGCTCTATTCAAAGCCAAATAAAGTGTTTACACGCGATGAAATTTTTGGTCAGGTATGGGGAAACGATGTTGTCGTGGGCGATAGAACCATTGATGTACACATACGGAAAATTCGGGAAAAAATTGGAACAGACAGCATAAAAACAATTAAAGGTGTCGGATATTCATACATACCCGCGCTGGAATAACCTAAGGCTGCCTTACATGAAAACAGACTATTCAAATCCACGAAAACTTGCATTTATAAATGCTTTGGTGATATTTTTTGCTACTATAGCCACGGGGGTTATCTATACCACTCTGTTAAAACAATGGCCGGTGGCTTTTAAGCTGATTACTTCGGGATTGGTGCTGGCAACCTTCGCTTATTTTTTATTTCACTTTACTCTGGATCGGTTTATTTATTCAAAAGTCAGGCTTATCTATAAAACCATCCGCACATTAAAAATATCGGGCAAAGAAAAGAGCCGGCACCCGTACCGGGCCGATACGCTTGAACATGTAAGCAGAGAAGTTGAAAAATGGAGCAAATTCAAAAGTCAGGAAATTGATGAGTTGAGGCAAATGGCCGAATACCGCCGTGAGTTTCTGGGAAATATCTCTCATGAACTCAAGGCTCCGATTTTTAACATTCAGGGCTACATCCTTACTTTGCTCGATGGAGGTCTGTCAGACCCCAGCATCAATATGGATTATCTTTTCCGAACGGAAACCAGTGTTAACAGGTTGATAGCAATTGTTGAAGATTTAGAAACCATTTCAAGACTGGAAGCCGGTGAGTTGAAACTGAATATGGTAAAGTTTGATGTGGTTGCGCTGGCGCGTGAAGTAATGGATTTTATGGAAATAAATGCAAAGAAGCGCAACAATAACCTGTTTTTCAATCAAAATTATGAAAAGCCTATTCCGGTTATTGCAGACAAGGATCAGATTCGGCAGCTATTTATCAACCTTATAGACAATGCCATGAAATATGGTGATGCGCGGAATGGAAGCACTAAAATCAGCTTTTTCGATATGGACGACCACATTCTGATTGAGGTTACCGACAACGGTTCAGGCATGGAGGCGGCTGAACTCACCCGTATATTTGAGCGGTTTTACCGCACGGATAAGGGACGCTCGCGTGAACATGGCGGAACAGGACTTGGACTGGCTATTGTAAAACACATTATCGGGGCGCATGAGCAAACCATTAACGTGCGCAGTAAACCCGGGGTAGGCACTACGTTTGCATTTACACTGAAAAAAGCCTGAAATTATTTCTTACGCTCTGTAGTATAAATTACCAAATGTTCCAATGAATCACGGTAGTTGCTTTCCGGAAAGGTGTGCAGCAGCTCAATGGCACGACGGCGGTAATCCATCATCATTTTTTCCGCGTAAGCAATGCCGCCCTTCTCTTTTACCTTTTCAATCAGTTGTTTGACTTTATCGGGGTGCGCCTTTTGATTTTTAATGATGTTAATGGCCTGACGCTTCTCCTTTCGGTTTAACTGCTGCAATAAATAAATAATGGGCAGGGTAAGTTTTTTTTCCTTCAAATCAATGACGGA
>JAQVEI010000513.1 GCA_028697695.1 Lentimicrobiaceae bacterium | reverse complement strand
GTAGAACGTGCCGGACAATTGACGCGCGCGGCCTTCGACCCCGAAAAAACGACATTCTATTATAATTTTGATGAAAATAATATTGCTGAAAATAATTTGCCGCTCAAAGTATGGGGTGTACAGCAAACGCTTACCTTCCCGGCTGTCTGGATATGGCAGCGACGAGAGGCAAAGCATCATATGCATATGCGTGAATGGGAACTCGAACGAGTTAAAACCATTCTTATGCGGGAGGTAAAAAGTGCTTATCTCGAACTTGCTTTTCAGCAACAGCTTCTGGAGCATTATCAGCTTTTGGATTCCAATTATTTAAAAATTGTAGTTGCTGCGCAGAAAAAGTTCGAATATGGGGAAACGGCAAAACTGGAATACCTTACCCTTACTGCCAAACGCAAGGAAATAGCTCTTCAGCTCAATAAAATCAACAGCGATATAAGTGCAGCCAAATTAAAGCTTGCCTCACTGCTTAATCTGGATAAAGCTGTTGAAGTGGAGCCTGAGGCGTTTAAGCCACTGGAGGTGGTTGAAAACAACAATTTAATGGCTGATGCCGGGCGTTATTTTGCCATGAACAACAACGCAGCTACCGCTGCTGCCCGGGTGGAACGTTACAACAGCTATCCGGAACTGCAGTTGGAATATTTTCTGGGTGTTAACCAGGGGGCTGAAGTCAACCGTTACAACGGTTTTCAGATTGGCTTAGGTATTCCGCTGTGGTTTCCAGGCAGGCATGCCGCCATTCAGTCGAAGCGGCTGCAGGCTCAAATCATTCAACAGCAATCCGACAACCGTTTGTTAAAACTAAAGTTGCAACGCGAACAGCTCATTCTTGAACTCAAGGTGCAGCAATCCAGACTGGAATATTACACCTCCGGAGGTATCCAATTGGCCGGAGAGATTAGAAGTGCTGCCCGTCTTTCAAATCAATCGGGAGATATAGGGCTATTGGAGTATTTGTATGCTCTTGAGAATGCTTTGCGGCTGGAAATAGATTACCTGAATGTGGTGCATGACCATAATTTAATCGTGCTTGAACTCAATCACCTGACCATTGATTAACTTAACAGTAAAATGAGAAACAATTTTTTAGACCTTTCGAAAGTAAAAACTCATTGTAGTTGTTTTATGCAACGGCATGCCCGCTTTACCGGCTTTGCTATTTCTATTTTCACTTTCCTGCTGCTCTTTTCCTGTTCTTCGGGAGGGGAGAAGGCTGACGAAGCCCTCGAATCTGATGCTGCAACTGATATTACAGTAAGCAGACAGCAATTTGCAGAAGCAGGGATGGAGTTGTCAGGCATCAAAGATACCATTTTTCACACCTTTATTAAGGGCACTGGTTTTGTGGATGTTCCAGCCGGAAACCGGGTGGTATCGGGCAGCTATTATGGAGGTAAGGTAGCTCAAATAATGGTCATTACCGGAGAGCGCGTAAATAAGGGAGAAGTGTTGTACATTATCGAAAATCCTGCCTTTCTGGATATGCAGCAGGCTTATCTTGAAACCGCAGGTCAATTGAGGAACCTCAACGCAGCTTATGAGCGACAAAAAGCCCTGATTGGTGAGAATGTAGCCTCACAAAAGGACTTCCTGCAATCGGAAACGGATTATCTGGCGGCTGAAGCCAGATTAAACGCATTGGGGCAAAAGCTTAAACTTATGCAAATTGATCCGGAAAAGCTTACCGCCGAAAATCTGAGTGCTCAACTAAAGATGCGTGCCCCAATTACTGCATCGGTAAGCAAAATAATGGTTACTCCCGGACAATGGCTTAACCCCGAAACGGAAGCGATGGAGTTGATAAACAATGACATTATTTGGGTAAGGCTAAGTATCTATGAGAAAGATTTGCCAATGGTAAAAACCGGTCAAAATGTTTGGTTGAACCTGGTTGAAAATACCTCGAAGGTTTTTGAAGGCATGGTCGAAAGCATTGGACGCACTGTTGACAGGCAAAACCGGTTTTCAGAGGTAATTGTTCCGATCAGGCATAACCATACAAGTGTGCTTATTCCGGGTATGTATGTTTCAGGAAATATAGCTGTGGACAATTACGAGGTTCGTTGTCTTCCCGAAGAGGCTGTGGTTGATATAGATGGCACCCATTATGGGTTGTTGCTCATCAATGAAACAGCGGATGAGTATCATTTTCAAAAGATTGAATTATTTACCGGACAAACCATGTTTGGGCTTACCGGGCTAACACGTGCGACAAAGCTCCCCAAGGATGCACGCTTTCTCTCCAAAGGGGCTTTTCAATTAATACAGGAGCAGGGATAAGAAAAAAGTACCGCTATGTTTGGCATAGCCGGATTGCTATTGAAGCATACAAGTTAAATTATGCAATCAATAAGTTTCTTGCGCTAAATACATTACCCCCTGGTCTTAGCTGCTTCGTGCTTTTTTGAATATTATGTTTCGTAAAGCAACAAAAAAGTATTTTATGTCGGTACGAAGAGGGTGTTTAGCATAAGCTTGCAGGTAACGTAGCTCGGAGGCCTGAATTTCTTCAAGGGTGTTGGGCATATCTACATAAAAAGGTGGAATAAGCCCCGGACGCGTACGGATGCGTAGTTGCTGAAGTTCAGGAGTGTAAAGGCTAAAGTAATGCTTACTGAGTGGCCGTACACCAACAAGCTTTAATTCTCCTCTCATCAGATTGATTAACATGGGAAGTTCGTCAATCCAAAATTTTCGTGCCAGTTTACCTATTCTTGTTACCCGGTAATCGTCTTTTATTTTTCCGTTTGCGAACAGATTATTGTTGTTGTATATGTATTCCTGCAGATATTCACTATAGGGATGCATGGTGC
>JAQVEI010000512.1 GCA_028697695.1 Lentimicrobiaceae bacterium | reverse complement strand
CACCTGAAATAACAGTGTAACTTTTTGAGGTGGCAGCAAACCGCTGAGTCCAATATAAAATTCAGCTTCGCTTTCCTGCTTTGCTGAATCTCTTTCAAAGTCAAATTGTGGCAACATGAAAACTTTGTTGGAGGAACTAAGCACTGCATGTTGTTCGGCCTGACCGAATGGGTATAGATGATAAAAACGGGCTTTTCGTGTCGTGAAAGCTGCGGCATCCCCTGAGTTTAGAATTATCTGCCGGCTTGCCGTATAGTCAATCGATAACGCATTCATTACAGGGCCGGTAGGAGGTGCCCCGGGGTCAGCAGCGCCTGCATCCTTACGCACGTATTTTAATAAGTCTGATTGGTAGGTTTCCTGCCCAAAATCAGCATCCAGCTTCATGCGCAAAAAGCCTTTCCTCGATTCCGTAGTAAAAGCCTCATTTTTATTCAAATCAGCTTCATCTTTAACAGGATAAAGTAAATTTTGTGTTAAGCCGAAAGAACTTGCAGTTACCGAAACCGGGGTGATGTTTGATGGTTTCCAGATGCCGGAATTAAGGAAGTCGATATTCACGCCGGGTGTAGTTCCATAAGGATCCGGTGTAGCCAGCCAACTTACTTTTACGGTGGCTGAGGTCAGGTTTTTCTGAAATACCTCTTTTGATCCTATAGTCAATGCACTGCCTGCCACAGGCCGGGCGCCAAATGGCTGGAATGGTTTGGAGGTATCCACCGGACCAAAATCATTGGAAACAGCCAGGGTCTTTAGTCCGGTGACATTTACGACAAGACCAATTTGTTGAATTTCAACATCCTGAAAAAGTGCATACTTAAAAAAATGATTGGGGCGATGCTTTAGTTTAACCATTAAGACCGGAAGCACCGTGTTAAAAGTGTAGGCATGTGTTTTTTCAAGATAGGGAGTTACTGCAGGGTCGGCTCCGCTTAACGAGGCTGTCAGCTGCATTGTTCCACCTGAAACCGGGCCAAATTTCGTTGCCGGGATTTCAAACCAGCCCTTTTCGGTGGTTATCTGGCAAATGATATCATCTTTAAAATCAGTTGTGAGTCCGGAAATATCCCCACTCAGCTTAAAATCAAGTGAAATGGTGCGTTCTCCTTCGGCCATCCACAGGTAGTGTGAGGCTATAGCGAAACCCACTTCTGCCTCTGGCATTTCAATACTTTTTAGCTCACCCTCGCGATATATTTTGTTGAAAAACGGATGCCAGGACTTATCGTCTTTTTCAATGGCTTTGCCTTTCCCATTTTCAGAGTTAGCAACCGGTGAAGCATATAGTCTGCCGCTTTGCTTCACAGCTGTAGGCCCGGTTCCCACCGGTTCGCTGCTATGGCGGTACAGCGTTTTCAAGGACATTACCTTCGCCTGATTCGCAATCAGTTTGTCTGAGTTTTCAAAAAAGACTTCCTTGCCGAGCGCATCTTTTCCATCAATAAATAAATCACCAATTTTAAAATTATGGGATTCTGCTTGTCTGGCCAGTTCTACAATCAAATGTGCCTTGGGCGGAATGGCCGGTTTTTCCTTTAATTTTAAGATATCACGATAGTAAAAGTCGAGGTGTCTTCCTGTCAGCGTATTGGTTTCTTTCCTTGCATATTCAAAAAGCCGGAGGAAACCAAGGAATAAAGCATAATGTGGATCGTGACGGTCCCAACAGGCGAAACTGGCCTCCAGCGCAGTTTGGGCATCCGCTATAATGCGTGCATAAACCTTGAGAAACTGATCGAGTTGCGCCGTGAAAAGGTTGTGTGTGGCAATGTGGTTGGTCAACTCAAAAACGCTTCCGGCAGGATTTCCGTAAACAGAGCTGTCGGGCAAAATAGCTGTCAAAAAACTCTTCCAGTCAGTCGAACTGTCTGTTATCCAGTCGTTTGAAAAATTATTGGCCACGTTTGTTGCAAATGAGACTGCACCTTCTCCCATAATTTCTAATTCACCTGTTGGTGCAGTATTTATGACCACCGATAACTTGACCCCGGCCTTATGGAAAGCAATTAATTTTCGAAATGCCGGTGCAAGCTGGCTTTGTATCAAATTTTGAAGATTTGTCCTCAATGTTAGCCAATCCGGGGCTTCTTCTTTATTCGGAAGACCTTCTTTAAGTACCTCAAGTTGCCAGGCCAATGTACTTGCACTGCTAAAAATATAACTCAGTTGGTTAATCAGGCTGGTTTCCTTAGCTTGATTGTCGAGGTTGTTTAAGTAGTCCAGGCTTGACTTTATTTGTGATTTATAATCTTCTATCTTTTGGACGGCAGCCACGGCAAGCCTTACCGATAAATCATGATCAAAGAACGGAACCCAGTTGCTGTTGGTTGTATTGTCTTCTTCAAAGTATTTCAGGTAGGCAGCAAATGCGCGGGCAAACAACATTCCGTGGGCGGGCGTGCGCTCGTTCACAGGCACATAATCAGGATTCAGCGCCGTGGAAAGCCTTTCCTCCTGGTTCGTACCATCCCGCTTTAGTTTCAGGGGGTCGTTGTTATGACTACAGTTTTCCATATTTTAGTTAATCAGGTTAAGGGTTGTGGCCAGGTTAATGTCACTGCCTTCAAGCTTATAATAGGGATACACAAAGTTGAACCGTGAATTGGTGGTTTTTACCCTGTAAATCACTTCAATCAAAACCACGCCCTCCTGTTCGCGGCTATCGTCAAGCTGAACTTTTTCAAGCTCAATGCGGGGCTCATGGTACAATATCGCCGATTCAATTTTATCTGCCATGAGTGTTTTCATGCGGGTATCGAGATTCTCAAATACCAATTCATCCAGGTTGCAACCATACTGAGGCAGCATCACTCTTTCTCCACGCATAGTTCC
>JAQVEI010000511.1 GCA_028697695.1 Lentimicrobiaceae bacterium | reverse complement strand
TACAAAGTTAGAGATAAAATCGGTGCGTTTGGTTAGTATCTTTGCTTCCTTATGGTTTTTGGCGCAAAATTGAGAAGCTGTTTTGGAAAAGACAGTGCCGGGGCCGTAGGGTTGCGGATAAACCGGGGCAACCAATAAGCGACGAGAAGAGACGAAAAAATAATGCTTAAAGTTGAAAAACCTCAAACCGCACTTGTAATTAAAGTCATTGATCATTTAATTCTCAGACTATGTGCCAACCTTTAAATGAATTGCTTATCTTTGTTATCATGCGAAATGATTTTGCAATTATTGTTTACATCTTATAAAAGAGGTGTGGCAGACAAATGAACTTTTTGTACCTCAATCTCTGATGGGGATACGTTGTGGTTAAAAACAATTAATTAATCCATTGAAAATGAAAAAATTAGTTTTATTAACAGCATTAATACTGACTTTTGGGTTTGTGAGTGCACAGACCAATGTCAGGCGAGGGTCAAGTTCTTATGGCGATATTTTATATAACTGGGATGGAAAAAACCTAAGACAAGGGTCAAGTTCATACGGTAATGTTTTGGTTAACTGGGACGGAAAAAACATTCGCAAAGGTTCAAATGCTTATGGCGATATTTTATACAATTGGGATGGAAAGAACCTTAGACAGGGTTCAAGCTCTTATGGTGATATTTTATACAATTGGGATGGTGCAAACATCCGGCAGGGATCAAGTTCTTACGGGTCTGTGATTTATAATTTTGATGGGAAGAATGTTCGCAGAGGTTCCAGCTCTTACGGAGATATAATTTACAACATAGATGGTAAATTGCCGTTTGCCATACTGATATATATTGTTGAATAAAATCTGCACGTAAAACTGCTTCAAATCGGTAAAGTTGTAAAAACATCGTTAAGGTTGATTCTTTAAAACAGAACTGCTTGTGGGCGGGAAAGACGCCATGGCTTTGTTCAATGAAATAAATTAGTTTAAAGTACAATCGCAGCCGGAAATCTTTGCGGCTGCGATTTAAATATGTATTTAGTCTGCCAATTAGAAGTTACTTCGTGTTTAAATCCTGCTGCATTATCCAGTTTTTGGCATTTACAAAAGCTTCAATCCAGGGCGAAACTTCATCTTTGTTACGTCCGGAGGGGTAGTATGCCCAGTTCCGGGGGTATATGGAGCGCTCCAGGTGTGGCATTATTGCCAGATGGCGTCCATCCGCCGAGCAGATGGCAGCAGCATCAAAATCCGAGCCATTGGGATTGCCCGGGTATTCATTGCAACTGTATTTTACCGGGATTTGGTATGCGCGTTCCGGCTCCGGTAGGTTAAACCTTCCTTCTCCATGAGCTATCCATATTCCCAGGCGTTGCCCCTGCATGCTTTTAAGCATTATGCTGTGGTTGGGCATAATGTTTACGTTCACAAAAGCAGATTCAAATTTTTCTGAGGTATTGGGCAGCATTCGTGGCCGCTTTTTTCGGGCCGGGTAAACCAGCTCCAGCTCTACCATGAGCTGGCAGCCGTTGCAAACCCCAAGGGAGAGCGTATCAGGGCGGGCATAAAATCGCTCCAGCGCTGCTTTGGCTTTGGGATTGTACAGAAATGCGCCGGCCCAGCCTTTTGCCGAACCCAATACATCGGAGTTGCTGAATCCGCCGACAAAAACTATCATATTCACTTCTTCAAGGTTTTCACGTCCGGTAATAAGGTCGGTCATGTGAACATCCTTAACTTCAAAACCGGCCTGATACAATGCCCAGGCCATTTCACGATCGCCATTTACACCTTTCTCCCGTATGATGGCTGCTTTTGGACCACCTGCCTCGCCTTGCCGTGGGGTTATTCCCAGGTCTTTCAAACTGCCTGTAAATGAATCGCCAAAGTCAAACTCCAGGATTTGATTTTTATAATTGCGGTATCTTGCAGCCGCATGCGCTTCTCCACGTTGCTTTTTGTCGAGCAGGTAAGAGGTTTTAAACCATACATCACGCAACTCATCCACATCAAAGCTGTAAAGTTCATTTTGATGTTTTATGCTCAGGCTTCTGTTGTGCGATGGTTTGCCAAGTAAATGATATCGCAATCCCTTTTCATGCAGCATCACCAAAGTATAGTCCAGATCGTTTACCTGTAGCAACACGCCAGGGTTTTCGCTGAAAAAGAGCTTTACCGCATCGTAGTCGTCAAAGGCGGTAAAGTCCAAATCCAGGCCGATGCCGGGTTGTGCAAAAAGCATTTCAAGCAGGCTGGTTATCATGCCGCCTGCAGCAATATCATGTCCGGCAACAACCACCTCTTCTCTGATGAGCAGTTGTACGGCTTCAAACGCCCTGACGAAGTAGGCGGCATCGTCAATGTATGGAACATCCGTACCGTTTTGCCCCAGCACTTGCCCCAGGCTGCTGCCACCCAGACTAAAGGGGGCATTGGAGAAATCCAGATACACCAGGGAGGTTGTGAGTTCGGGGCGCATTACGGGGCTGATGGCTTTTTTAACATCATCAACCTTGGCCACGGCAGTAATGATAACCGTTCCGGGTGCCATAACGGCCTTTCCGTCGGGATATACCTGCGTCATGGAAAGGGAGTCTTTTCCTGTCGGGATATTGATCCCCAACTGAATAGCAAAAGCGGATGCAGCTTCGACAGCCTGATACAAACGCGCATCTTCACCGGGATTGCGGCATGGCCACATCCAGTTTGCGCTCAATGATACTCCTTTTAGCCCGTGGGTAAGCGGTGCCCACACCAGGTTGGTGAGTGCTTTGGCGATGGATAATGTGGCGCCTGCAGCCGCATTGATAAGACCTGCTGCAGAAGCATGCCCCAGGGAGGTGGCAATGCCAGAGGTAC
>JAQVEI010000510.1 GCA_028697695.1 Lentimicrobiaceae bacterium | reverse complement strand
TACCGGTCACTGCCCGATACACATTACTACCCATCCACTCCCCGCTCGGCACAGTCTTTATTGTCCCATCAGGAAACTGCACCTGAAGACTTGGCAAAACATCGGTTTTCATATCCTCACTAAACTCAATCAAAAATGTCAATAATTTACCTGCTTTACAATGATCATCAACATCAATGATTAATGCACCCAAATCATAATCGCTTACTGGCGTTGTTGGCCAATGTGCCTCATACTTCACAACCTTTTCTTCCTGACCAATCTGCACAAACTGCACATAAGGCTTAAAATTGTCCAAACAAACAAAAGCGACTTCTTGCGAGAGATGGTTAGCCGCATCCTTGTTTATCAACCAAATCTTATACTCCTTATCAGGAAACACTGCCTCAGCATTAATCCGTGCCTTAGGGTCATTCTCACTTTGACCACCACTCCGTGCCTTGGTCGCCCAACATTTGGTTGCGTCCCCTTCTTTATCGGTTACGATATAATAGAAATCATGCCAATTAGAAGACGGATTCTCTTTACTGAAAAATGCATCAAATTTATCACCGGAAGGCAAGGGCCCACTGAAGGTATGTAAAAATAACGGTCCTAAAACTGAATTATCAGCTATATCCGTAATCCAGAAACCAGGCTCATACACACCGGTATAGACTTTGTTTCCGTTCTCTAATGTTCCATTCATATCATCCTGGGCTTTTGCGATTATGTCAACATAATCATAAATCTTTGGAGTCGGTTGCCCAGCATAAGTAGGATATAACCACCACAATTTACCATTAACATTCTTAACACAGGCGCGATTATAAATAAAAATTTCTGGAAACCAGACAAAGGGTGTTTTATTACCGGGGTCTGAGTAAGGCAAATAAAGAAGTGGATTGTCAGCGGGATTTCCATAGTCTCCATATATCAAATGCAAATGGTCATCAAAGCCGTACGACCAAGGATAATCTGCTATTGCAGTGTTTTGAATTTCATCACCTTCATAATAATAGATATTATCATCAGGTTCGGGATACAAATGGCAGTAATCCCATCTTTTTGCATCATAAGTATCAAATGTGAAGTTCCATAAATAACGAGGCGGACCTTCATTCCAAGCGTAGCCCGATCCATTCGCAATTGCTAATATTTTGGTTCCGCCCCGAGATGGAATATCTATCGCACGATGAAAGGGTTCAGCTGGGCCACCACCGTGCCAATCCCCGTATGTCATCGCAACTTGTGGTTGCGGGTGATTTGGATCTGTACTTGCAACTGGCCAAGTTACCGCATATAGATTCGTTAAAATAACTACCGTGGCTATGATTATAAGTCTCTTGTTATTGTTCACCATTTTTCGCGCCTTTCAATTCATAAAGCTGTAATTTTTTGCCATTTAATAAGACTAATTTAGAACAATCATCAGTAATCTTTAAGTAAGGCTCATCGGGACAACCATAGTCAAGCGTAATTTTAGCAAGGATTTCATTTTCAGATGAGTAAAATTCGACGCTATTACTCAAATGTATAGCTATTAACAGCTTTCCTATAGCAAAATCCCTTATCCCTTCACTCTTGCCTCGTAGAATCTTTTTGAAAATTATTTCGCCCGATCGTAGATTCACTACAGATAATCTATTACGAGACATGACTATTATAGAATCGCCAAAAATCTCCAGCGGATGTTCTTCATTCCAACCCCATCCGCTTAAATTAAAATCTATAATCTTTATCTCATCGTGTTGACTAATAACTATGGCATATGGATATGTATTTTTGGTTTTTTCATCGGCAGGTTTCCAATGGGTAAAAGTAATCGCAGCGTAATTCCCAGAATTAGATACAGCAACATTCCCATGCAACACACTTTCTCCAATTAAATCTTCTGCTTTAATATGGGGAATTTTACCTTGTAGTTTAATCTCGCTTTCATTATCAAAAACCAACAACTCAGGGATTGAATTAGTAGGCGCAGCGAATAATACAAAATATTGGTCATTTGGAGAAGTTCCAGTTTGAATATTTGTATGGACTAATGGAGTATGGAAACTGTAGATAGTTCTGGATTTTCCTGTGGAATCAATGAAAACCACATTATACATAGACTCATCTTTCTCTGTAATTTCGCCTTTTACTAAGAAAGTTGCTCCATTATTGAGCACATATGCATAAAATCCTAAGGGAGCAACTCTATGGGGAGATGAGTATAATACTTCCCCATTTTCATTATATAAGGCGAAAGTAATTATGCCCCCCAGATTGTGATCATAATTTATCAGGTCGCCAATCAATACATAATTCCCTTGGTGATTGGTTATTGCGCACAAAGAATGAACTTTTTTAGAACCCTTTATATCCTTTCTAATTTTGCCCGATTTTTTATCAAAAATCTGAGCGCCAATTTGTCTGAAAGTGACAGCTCGTAATGGTGAAAATCCTTTTTCATAGTTATCAAAAGAAACCCCAATTTGTAGTGGTGGGTCAGCAAACTCCCATTCTGCAAGGAGTTTCGGCTCAATCTTTTCCGCTTTTTGTTCCTCTGCTTGTGTTAGTATAACTAAACAAAGAGCAGAGATGATTATAATCATTAAATTCCTTTTGCTAACCATTTTATAGCTCCTTGTTGTTTGTCAAGCACAGGCCTTGTCCCATCCATTGTTGAAATTGGGTAGCGACCCATAGTCACTTATATTAGACATTTTGTTCCCTGTCAAGGCTCTTTTTTCGTTTCGCCAGGGCTTCAAGCCAGTACGGACATCTGGTTATAGCCGCTGACCTTATGGAAATGCTGCGCGGCCGCCAGGAAGCCCACCGCCATCCAGCGCACCACCATCCGGCCGCTGCGCCACCACTCCG
>JAQVEI010000509.1 GCA_028697695.1 Lentimicrobiaceae bacterium | reverse complement strand
GAGAGAGACCGATGGACGATGTGAGCCATGCAGTAGCAAAACAAATCACCACGAGCGTCAGGATAAACAATTCACGGCTACGCGATTCAACCACCCTTTGTAGCAATATGGGAACAACATAACGGGCCAGTAAATACAAAATAACCAGGACAAGGATAAATTTAAGCAGTAAAATCAGAACAGCCATCACCACATTGCCTCCACTGCCGGCCATTATGGGTGTAATAAGTATCATGGGGACCACAATAATATCCTGAAAAATAAGAATGGCCATTATAATGCGCCCATGAGGCGTGGTAACTTGTCCCTGCTCCTGAAGTATTTTTAGAACTATGGCCGTACTGCTTAATGAGATTAAAAATCCCATGAAAATGGCTTCCTTCATCGTTAAACCCAGGCCAAATGCTATCACCGCCGAGAGAATTATCGTACCGGCTACCTGTAGGGTTCCACCCAGAAAAACTGTCTGTTTAACTTTAGCCAATCCCTTAATGGAAAACTCAATACCAATAATAAAAAGCAGAAATATTACGCCAATTTCCGATAAGGTTTCAACCTGATGCGAGGCCGAAATAAACCTCAAAGCATTAGGACCAGCTATCATTCCCGTAATAAGAAACCCGAGTGTGGAAGGCATTTTGAGTCGCTGAAACAAAAGGATAATCATTACCGATAATCCTAAAATTATTACGACCTCTTTTAGTAATGGAAGTTCCATAAGTTACCCTATAACGAGCTTTTTACCGTTATTTTGAAAGCACATACTTCAAAAATAATAAAAATCAGAAAATAGAACACCTTATAAAGACAACAAAATGACGACAAGTGACAAAAAATACAATTGTGCAGTCATTCACACAAAAAATGAATTAAAACTACCTGACTTAAATGCTTCTCAAAACAACGTATCAATCGGTATTTTTATACGTAGCTTTAGGTATATTTTTGAAAATAATGTACATCTTATATTATGTTAACTTACTCATTATCTGTTTTTTATCAAAACATTAATTAAAAATTTTTAAAAAAAGGAATGCTACCTGCTGATTAAAGCGGTTGATATCCGTATTTGTCGGTATATAATATGGAGGCTGGTGATATTAATTTAGCATCAGTAATTTAAAACATTTTAAACATGCGGACACTGATGATTTTGGGGTTCATATTACTGAATCTGGCGGGCTTTTCTCAAAAATACTCAGCGGCTGAAACAGAAGGCAATTACATTGAAATGGCCAGGGCCGAATTAAATTCTGCACTTTCACAGCAGGACAGCAAACTAAACAAAGCCATATCGGAAGCCGGCATTTCCGGAAATTATGTTTTTGACATCAGCATTCGTGGTAAGGGAGAGGTATCCACAGTTTTCATAGTGAATACAGGGAGTCAATCCATAAAAATGCAAAATGCCCTCAAAGACATTATTAAGGCATATCGTTTTTCCTTTAAACTTCCCAAGGGAAAGAGTTATAAATTTCAATTCACCTTCAACCTTTAAACTTAAATTAAACACCATGAAAACAAAATTTTTATTGCTCATTGCCCTTATGGGCACAACCACTCTCCTGCATGCTCAAGACGACATGCCTGTTGTGTGGGAATCAAAAATGGATCATAAAATAATCTACTCGGGCACCGGCACCGAAGAACGAGGCTATAGTTATGCTGCTTCTGAAAAAGAAATTACGGTATTCGACAATAGCAACGGTAAAGTAAAATGGAATAAAAAATTTAAAGAATTGGCTCCTAAGCTGGGTAAAATAGACGAACTCATTCCCGCCTGGGAATCTAACCTGCTGTTCTTATTTGATCGCAAAATGGGCAAAGATCAAATGGCTTGTATAGATATGGAAACCGGCACTTTTTTGTGGAATACCGATAAGTACCAGAATGTGTCAGAAGACAACGTGGTGTATATCGAGCAGGAAGAAGCCTTTGCAATTTCTTTGAAAACTCAGCTTGTTTTTATAAAAGCTCGCACAGGAGAAGAACTGTGGTCAACCTCTAAGTTTAAAGGCGTTGTAGGAAAATACATCTACGTTGATGGCAGCCATCTGGTTTGTGTAAACTTTGTACCCGGCACACTGGGTGCTTTGTTTACCGGCTTTAAAAATCAAATTGCAAAAATCAACCTTAAAAATGGTGATATTGAATGGGAGAATACTTACATCGGACGTGCAGAACGAAAGGTTATTTCAGGACAATTTGTATATGACCTACAGTTGGATGGTGACAAAGTTATTTTAAAAATGAATGGGATTCAGGTTTACGATTACAACACCGGCAAAAAGCTTTGGTCAGCTGCATTTGATTTCACCCCGGATGATTTGGCAAAAAGACCGGCAAATGCAAAGAGATTTGGAGTATATGGCGGTGTGGCCGAGCCGGTAAGAGATGGGAACAATATTTATGTACTTGACATGTCAGACAAGCGCCATCAATTTGTAAAAAAATATGATGCAAATACCGGAGCTTTAATATGGAGCTCTCCCGAGATAAAAGATGCCCGCGCCATTCCCAACATGTATGTTATGGGCGATAAAGTAGTACTGCAAATAGGCGGCACGGTCGAAGCACAGGCATACATCTACAGAAGAACCCAAAATGCAGACGGCTCCACCACCATCTACGAGGAATGGAAAACATGGTATCCAAACGTTAAGCCCAATGGCGTTCAGGCATTCAATACCAATGATGGTAAACTTGCCTGGCAGTCGGAACGTTTCCGAAAAGGAATTACCAATATGGTGAACGAAGACAACTACGTTGTCGTATGTAGCGGTAAAGCCCTCTACAAAATAGACATTAATTCAGGCAAAGAACTGTATGAGGTGCCGGTAGCTA
>JAQVEI010000508.1 GCA_028697695.1 Lentimicrobiaceae bacterium | reverse complement strand
ACTGGTGATTAGTGCTTTTATATCATCAGGCTCGTAGCCTGAAATTTTTAAAACTGGTCTTCCCATAATTGTATTTTTTTACAAAAGTACAATTAATATGTGTAATTATCTATTAGACTTTATATAATTCAGGAGATACCTGGTATTCAGCTTCAGATGGAATAGACGAATACGCATCAATCACCACCCTGGCAGCGGTAGGTAATGATTTATATGCCGGAACAGATGCTTTTGGAATCTATAAAACATCAGATGGAGGAATAAGCTGGATAAACCTGGATCCGGGTACTACAGCAAATTACTATAATTACATTGCAATTACCGGAGACTCAACTACCCTGTTGGCAGCAACCTACAGAGATGGAATTCTTCGCTCCACAAATCAGGGAAGCACTTGGTCGATCAACAACAATGGTGTTGATATTTATGACCAGCCACGCACACTGTTTTCGACTGAAAGTGACTTTTTTATTGGGACAAAGGCTGGTATGTACAGGACCACCAACCATGGTGTTTCATGGTTTGAAGCCGATGCTGGTATAAAGGCATGTATGAGCCCTTTCGTTGGTATCGTTTCAATCGATTCAACGCTTTTCACAGGTGCCAGGTTTGGCGGGGGTGTTTACAAGTCATCGGATAATGGAACAAGCTGGAGCAATATTTCGCAAGGACTCCCGGTAAACACTGAAGATTTAACCAACTCATTTGGCGGCACCTCGTCAGCCGTATTTGCTTACGATCAAATGTCAGTTGACCTGGGGAATAGCTGGCAAACCACAAATTCACCTGGAGAGGTAGGCGTGCATCCGTTTTTTCAACCCTGGATTGAACAAAACGGTGGATTGTTTACTATCAATAACCAAGAGGGGTTCAACGGAATTTACCGGTCGTTGGACAATGGTCAAACATGGACAACCATAAATAACGGGATAAGCACCTCCGTATCACAATATATGTCGCTAAACACGGATGGTTCAACCTTGTTACTCGGCACAAGTTCTGGAGCTTATTATTCAACCGATAATGGAAGCAGTTGGATTCATTGCACCTTTCCACCGGAACTGCAAAATTATCCCCTTGTCATTGTGAGTTTTGTTTCAACTGCTACAGCAAAGTATTGTGGATTTGGGGGGTATGGCGGTGTATCCGGAATATACAGATCAACTGATAACGGTGCCTCCTGGACATATGTAAATGGACTCATAGTCACAAAATTAGTGATTGGCGGCGACAATGTTTATGCTTCAGGAACATTCAAGGAACAAATTAATGGACAGGACGTATGGGTACCTTATATATATATGACATCAAACGGTACAAACTGGACCAATATTTCGGGTGGTTTAAACGCGCAAATAGAACCACTTTCATTGGCTGTTGAGGGATCAAAAATTTTCATTTCAAAAACGACTACTCCTGATGGAGGTGTTTATTTCTCTGAAAATAATGGTGCGAATTGGACTGATGCCAGTCAGGGGTTACCCGGGCATCTATACGTCTCATCATTAACCGTTCTGGGTAATGACTTATATGCAGGAACTAATTATCATTCATTATGGAGAACAAGCCTTAATGCCTTTGAAATTCCTGAACAACCAGATGCAATCATTGGAGAATTAAATCCATGTGCCGGATCTGTTCAAACCTATATTGTTACCAGTGTACAAGGCGTCAATTACAGCTGGCAACTTCCTGCAGACTGGACAATTATAAGTGGCACGACTACTGATAGTTTAACTGTATTGGTCGGAAATTCAGCTGGGATTGTTTTGGTTACACCTTATACTCTGGCCGGTAATGGTCCTGCTCAATTTCTTACCGTCGCTCCGGTAGAATCAGTTGAACCAGGTGTGACCATTTCAGCAGACTTGAATCATGTTTGCAGTGGAACAACCGTTTCTTTCATACCAGAAACAACCGGAGGAGGAACTAACCCTGACTTTCAATGGTATGTCAACGAAATGCCGGTGGATAACGGATCGTCCTATAGCTATATCCCCGACAATGGGGATCTTGTACGATTAGAAATGGTGTCGGATCTGCCCTGTGCAATTAGCAATCCGGCAATTTCGAATAATGTTGAAATGCTTGTAAATCAGACACCACCACCTCCATTTATTAGTTTGTCAGGAGATACACTTTCGAGTGACACTCCCATCGGAAATCAATGGTATAAAAACGGAATTATCATTGAAGGTGCAACACAAAATACATATAAAGTACTGTCGCAGGGCACTTATTATTCTACTGTTACTTTGGATGATTGCCAGTCTGAACCTTCAAACAGCATCGCAGCCGGGCCTTTAGGTATTGAAAATACCAATGATCTTGGTTTTGAACTCTACCCTATACCAAATAATGGATTGTTTAATATCAGAATGAACCTGCCCTCAAGCGAGCAGATAACGTTACAGGTATTCGATAATCTTGGTATGCTTCGGTTTGAATCAAAATTTAATGCCTCAAACCTATTAGCTTCAAAACAGTTGGATTTACGTCCAATCGAAAGCGGAATTTATATTTTCAAATTATTTGCAGGCACAAGAATAAATGTACGTAAGGTTTTAATTATTAATAATTAATACGATTAATTCATTAACACAAATAGAAAATTGACACATTTTGAAGCATATTAACATTTTAGGAATTGGAATTATGAATGTAATTCCAGTTCCCATTTTGTTAAAGACCCCGAATTAGTCGATTTAATTTAATTCTTTAAACAATTTCATGATGAAGACGATTACTCAACTCAGTCTGATTATTTACTTGATTATTTTGTGTCCATTTACGGGTAAATCACAGGTATTACCAGGAAATCTGCCTGGATATCTAAGTATTGCA
>JAQVEI010000507.1 GCA_028697695.1 Lentimicrobiaceae bacterium | reverse complement strand
GCTTATGTTGATTTTAACCGTTCGCATGGTTTTATCATGAGTTTTATAAAATTTGCCATACTGGCAACGCTTGGTGAAGTGATTGGTTTAAGGATTAAAACCGGAAAATACTATGAACGGGGTTTTGGTCTGCTTCCACGTGCTCTGGTATGGGGATTACTCGGTATTGGCATCAAAGCAGCATTTATCATTTTTACTACCGGTACAATCAACTTGTTAGCGTACCTGAACTTTAAGCAGGCAGGTGAAGTATTTGCCGGTGGGTTTAGCATGGGTAAATTATTTGTGGCATTCAGCATAAGTGTTTGTTTAAATACCATATTTGCACCGGTAATGATGACAGTACACAAAATTACCGATACACACATTTTAGATACAGGTGGCAGCTTGAAAGGATTTTTAACTCCCATTCCTGTATCGGGAATACTTCAGCGGTTTAACTGGGATGTTCAATGGGGCTTTGTCTTTAAAAAAACAATTCCCTTTTTCTGGTACCCGGCTCATACCATTACTTTTTTACTGCCGGAAGATTTTCAGGTATTGTTCGCAGCCTTGCTCGGTATTGCATTGGGAACCATACTTGCCATAGCTTCGTTGCGTTCAAGAGCGTAATACGTATTTATTACTCCCGATAACGAAACAAAAAACCAACGCTAAAAAAAGAGGATTGAATAGTTTGAAATAAATAATCATAAAATTTCACAGTCATGAAAGAAGAATTTAAGAATGATACACCCGTACCTTACGAAGTGGTGAAAAGGGTGGTAAAAGAAATGAACCTTGAAAGTGTTGGCAAAGCGAGCATTAGAGAGATAAAAAGGTTAATAGATCTTTTGGAAGAAGCGAGCAACATTAAATTTATCCGCATGGAGATGGGAATTCCCGGGCTTACTCCTCCAGAAGTTGGAACAAATGCAGAAATAGAAGCATTGCGCAGTGGAGTGGCAGCTATTTATCCCGACATTGACGGAACCAGGAAATTAAAGGGCGAAATTTCACGTTTTGTAAAGAATTTTCTGGATATTCAGGTTGATCCAGCCGGATGCATACCAACAGTTGGTTCCATGCAGGGAAGTTTTGCAAGCTTCCTCACGCTTACCCGACTTCATCCCGGGCGCGATACCACGCTATTCATAGACCCGGGGTTCCCGGTTCACAAACAGCAGCACAAGGTTCTGGGGCAAAAGTTTGAAAGCTTTGATGTATATGAATACCGGGGTGAAAAACTCCGCGACAAACTGGAATCCTACTTTGCAAAAGGCCATATCCACTCGGTACTGTATTCAAACCCCAACAATCCGTCGTGGATATGCTTTACAGAGGAAGAGCTGCAGATTATTGGCGAACTGGCCAATAAATATAATGTCGTTATTTGTGAGGACCTGGCTTACTTTGCCATGGATTTCCGAAAGGATTATTCCCGACCCGGCCAACCGCCTTATCAACCAACGGTAGCAAAATATACAAAAAATTACATATTATTTATCTCCAGTTCCAAAGTATTCAGCTATGCCGGACAAAGGATAGGAATGATGGTAATTTCTGACCACCTGTTCAATACACATTCTACTGAATTGCTCAAATATTATAACAATGATACATTTGGGCGGGCGATGATCTTTGGAACCATTTATGCCTTAAGTTCGGGAACAGCCCATTCAGCGCAGTATGCCCTTGCTGCTATGCTGGAAGCAGCCAATGAGGGGCGTTTTAACTTTGTGGACTATGTAAAGGTGTATGGAGAAAAAGCCCATGCCATGAAAAAAATGTTCACCGACAACGGGTTTCATATTGTTTATGATACCGATATAGATGAACCTATTGCAGATGGCTTTTATTTTACCATCTCCTATCCGGGTTTAAGTGGAGCCGAACTCATTGAAGAATTGGTATATTATGGAATTAGTGCCATATCTCTGGCCATAACCGGCAGTGAACGTCTCGAAGGATTGCGTGCCTGTGTTTCGTTGGTTAATCCTGCTCAATTCCCCGATCTTGAAAACCGGTTGAAAAAGTTTCACCTACACCATAGTTCATAATTGCGGATTCCATCAACAAACACTTTGAGTTTTTTCAATGGCTATTTATAATGTCTATAAATAAGGCATTTCGCTTAAATTGAGATGTTCTCATGGGCTCAATGTGATTTATATATTGTAACTTCGCAGCACTAAATATACAACAAAAAAAAACCCACATATCATGGCAAAAATGAGAGGCGATATTGTGATTGACATCGAGAAATGCAAAGGATGTTCAGTTTGCATACCTGCATGTCCGCAAGATGTAATTGCTCTGTCTTCAAATGTTAACAGCAAAGGATATCACTTTGCCGAAACGGTGAACGATGACTGTACCGGATGCGCCAACTGCGCCATCGTTTGTCCGGATGCCGTAATTACGGTGTACAGAAAAAGAATTGATTAAGCTCTAATTTATTAAAAAATATGAGAGAATTAAAATTAATGAAAGGCAATGAAGCCTTTGCAGAAGCAGCCATCAGGGCGGGCGCCGATGGTTATTTCGGTTATCCCATTACTCCGCAATCGGAAGTAATGGAATATTTAATGGCCGAGAAACCTCATGAGCGCACCGGTATGGTTGTTTTGCAGGCCGAAAGCGAAGTGGCTGCCATTAACATGGTTTATGGCGGTGCATCCTGTGGCAAGCGGGTGTTGACTTCATCGTCAAGCCCCGGTATAAGCCTTAAACAGGAAGGTATATCTTATATTGCAGGTGCAGAATTGCCCTGTCTTATACTAAATGTTGTAAGAGCAGGACCCGGATTGGGAACCATTCAACCTGCACAATCCGACTACTTTCAGTCTACCAAAGGCGGAGGTCA
>JAQVEI010000506.1 GCA_028697695.1 Lentimicrobiaceae bacterium | reverse complement strand
CACCGCGCTGCTTGAACAACTCAAAAGGATAATTGGTATCGTAAAAGAATTCCCTGTTGAAAATGCTGGTTACGCTGCCTCCAAGGGTACTGTTTCCGGTTGCATTTCCGGCCAGGTCCAGAATATTATTGATCTGAACTGTTGTACCCATAAACATTTTGCTGTCACCCTCGCGAAGGGGCACTCCGGCATCCATTCTGAGCTGCAGTCCGGACTGCATATCATTGTCAAAAGTAACTTTAACCTCGTTGAGGTCACCTCCGTCACGGGGAATATTGCTGTAAACATAGTTTTCGCTTAAGAGTGCGGCAGCCTTCATCCCAAAAGGAAGTGTGAAAAATGAGAAAGCCTTGAAGTTACTGTCTGTATCCCGCTTGTCAAGTAAAAATCCGGTAACCGGGAGTGGGGCCAGTATCACTTTTTCGGAGCTGTTGTTTAAAATATGGGTCGGGCCGCCATCATCCGGGTAGTAATTAAATCCACCCGCCGGGTCACCGGGAATCGGGCCATCCGGCGGCGGGGCAGGAGGGGACAGGTTAAAGACAGGTTCCCAGGATATCTGGGGTACGGTAAAGGCCTTTACATTGGCTCCTGAACTTACAACATCCATTCCGTCAACCTGTACGGGGAAAAAGCTGGATGTTGTTTCTCCCGTTGTGGCATCCATATGGCTGGTTACCCTGAAGTCCCTTCGGGTAAGAAGATCAAAACTGATACCGAACAGGTCGGCATTGGTACTTACATCCAAAAGGGCAAACAGATCCCGCCTGTACCGGGATGTTTCCTTATCCCATTGGGCATCATAGTCAGGTAAGCGCTCCGGATGTGTTACAGTGGAAGCCATCCGGGTTACATTTTTCTCAGGAGAACCTTCACCGGTAATTACATTTTCAGTTGACACCGACGTTATTCTTTCCCCACTGAGCGTTTGGGATAAATTAAGGCCTCCAAGCCGGGAAACAGAGATGTCTGTTTCTGTAGCTACTTTCGACCCGGATACAGGTTGCAGTCCGGCATCTGCTGATGATTCTCCCGGCGCAACCGGTTCAGCCTCTTCCGGTGAATCCAGTGAAATACCTCCAAACTGATTGTTTAAAGGAGCAAAATGGAAGGATACCTCCACTGTATCATTGATTTCATCTTCTTCAGAAGGGCCAATCCATGCCACGCGACAAACAAGCCAGGCGGTAATTTGCTGCATGGAAACCGCAGAAGCGCTTAACTTAGATACTGTTCCTGCTGCCGACCCCCGTATTTGTCTTTGCATAATGCCCAGGTTGGCTGCATAAGGATCCGGCAGTGTAGGTATATAAGCCAGGAGCCCAAAGGTGAGGAAAAGAAATCCTTTTTCAACCTTGCTGAAATCTTCATTTAAATTTCCGAAGAGCAGGCAGCCATTTGGCTGTGTAACCTTAAACAATGCATTGGTGAGGGCAAGGGCCATTTGTCCGGGTAATACAGTATCCTGATTATTTAACTGCCCGTAATCAAGGATCAGGTTGTCGTCATATAAATAGACCAGTCTGTTGGATGTGTTGGCCGCTATCATCAACAGTGAATTCAGTGAATGAATTTCAGGTGGCTCCCCATTAACTTTTACGGGACGGTCAATTCGGAAACCGGCATCGGAGTATGTCATCAGCAATTCATTGCCGTTGGCATTGCTTAAATAAAAATATGGTGCGTTACCTGAAAATGTCAGGATGACGTTAGTACCATTTTCGTTCTTTTCGTCTTTCCAGAGTTTTAGCGTCTGGCTGGCATGCGGATTGCCGGCCGCTTGATCGGCAATAAGTATTTGTCCCGGCCCGACCAAAATGCCCGGTGCATTTAATGAGAAACCTCCGCCTTTTAACCCTTTCCACTCATTGACAAGGCCTTTTTTGCACTGCACATACATTGCCCCCGTACCGGCTGCCACTGTGGGTTCAGAAATATCAACAGAAGCAACCGGCAGTACCCAACCGCTTTTTTGTATTGCCGCTTTTTTGGTCAGCTTATGAAATTCTGATTCATTATTTTTTATCTCTATGTTTTGTTCGGACGGTTTAAATGGGAAAACTATACGTTGAATTTGATCGTCATACATCGTCTGCTGGTTTTTTCCCCATTCAAACTGCATTTTTTGTCCGTACAATCTCCATGATGCATCACCGGCATTGTCAATCGTCCGTCCATTTCCTGAAAAATGAAATTCAAGGGTTTCCGGCAGCTTCAGTTGAATGTTCCTTGCATCCTCGCCGTAATTGCTTTGTGTATCGGCTTCTGTGATTTCCTGCTGGTCGAGGCTTAATTTAACCTTCACGGTTGTATTGGCCGGAACCGTTAGTTTCTGATTGATATTCTGAGGTGAATTGCTTAACGTAATTTTCCCGCTGTTAATTGTCAGGCCTGTGTAGGCCCCTTCCGGGGCATTGGGCGCCAAAACTTTGGAATTGATCCAGATACTTCCTTTTACAAGTGAATATGTTTTGGAAGGCCGCACAATAACAGGAATGTTTCGGCCAATAACCCTTCGACTTTCAACCACCGGGCCGCCCTCTTTTATTTTGAATAGCAGAACAGGATCGGCAATCCCCTGCATGTAGAGAGTGATGAGCTTCTCGATGATGTAAAAATCGTACCAGAACTGGCGGCCGTCCTCATTAAGGAAAGGTCCCAGGCTGTGATCGACTTTGGAACCCGCCGCCCATTCAGCGACGGAACTTTTAAGTAATTGTTCCCGGACAGGAACCTCCCTGCGGAACACTTTATACCTGGGTTCTTCTTTTGCTTTTAGCTTTTTATTTAAAATGCTGCTGATGGACTTCCTCTGAATGCCGGAGATCGTATCAGCTGAAAAAAGGT
>JAQVEI010000505.1 GCA_028697695.1 Lentimicrobiaceae bacterium | reverse complement strand
TTTTTCTCGAACCGCTGGCTGAGCACAGTGACTATTGACCCTGAAAAGAATAAGGGTATTACACGGGAAGATGTAAGGCTGGCGCTGGAGGCGGAAAATATTGAATCGCGCCCGTTATGGAAGCCGATGCATTTGCAGCCGGTTTTTGCTGATGCGCCTTTTTATGGGGATGGGACTAGTGAGCGTTTGTTTGATCAGGGGCTTTGTTTGCCAAGTGGGAGTAATTTGGGCGTTGAGGATTGGATGAGGATTGAGGAGGTGTTGGGGAGGGTTTTTTTGACGAAGGTCTAAAAGTTTGAAGGCCGAAGGTCAGGGTAGTGATTTGATGATTTTGCCGGGGTTGCCTACAACAACCGAATTATCGGGGATGTCATGAATGATGACGGAGCCTGCGCCAATGATGGTGTTTTTGCCAATTTTAGTTCCCTGAATGATCACTGCACCAGCCCCAATCCAACTGAGTTCTCCGACCTGGACGTTTCCACAAAGGATGGCGCCAGGTGAAATGTGGACAAAGTCATCAATATTACAATCATGATCAATAGAAGCTTTAGTATTGATGATGCAATGTTTTCCAATTGAAGTACCTGTTTGGATTACACTATGATGGAAAACCACTGACCCAGATCTTATTGTGGTATATGAAGAAATTGTAGCAGTAGGATGTACCACCTTCAAATACTTAACAGCTATTTTTTCAGAGAGCGATTTTCGGGTTTTGTTATCACCGATGCCAATAACAAGATTATCATTTACATCAATGACGCTGTGGTTAAGCACATCATAGCCAATGAATTGTTTTTTAGACGGGCTATCATCAATAAAACCATGGCATATCATGCTGTTCGCTGATAAACAGTCCAAAACTACTTTTCCATGACCGCTGGCACCATAAATCCATATTTTTTTTTGAGGCTTCATCTAACTATTTCCCGTAAACTTTTCTGCTGTTGCCTGCCCTTGCTGGTTAATGCCTTCTGACTTGAATACTTTTTCTATTGTTTTGATGAGTATGGTCAGATCCAGTACAAAGCTACAATTATCTACATAATACACATCGTATTTAAATTTTTGTTCCCAGGAGATGGCGTTGCGGCCGTTGACCTGCGCCCAGCCGGTGATGCCGGGTCGAACTTCGTGGCGACGGGCTTGCTCTTTTGAGTAGAGCGGGAGGTAGTCCACCAGCAGGGGCCGTGGCCCGATAAGGCTCATATCGCCTTTGAGTACATTGAGGAGCTGGGGTATTTCGTCTAAGCTGGTTTTGCGGATGAATTTGCCCACAGTGGTGAGGCGTTGGGCATCTGGCAGGAGGTTGCCGGCGGCATCCCTTTTTTCGTTCATGGTCTTGAACTTGATAACTTTAAAGAGGCGGGCATTTTTGCCCGGGCGGGTTTGGGTGAAGAAGGGGTTGCCGGAGTTGGCTATCGTGAGGAGGAGGGTGATGAGTAGAAATAGTGGTGACAGTATCAGCAAGACGATGAGGCTGAGCAGGAAGTCAATTATAGGTTTAAGAAGATTAACATACATATCTAATTCTTATGTATAGAGTTAAACAGTTTAATATATTTTTCAACTGCTACATCCAATGAATATTCTTTTATAGCCAATCTAAGTGCATTCTTTTGTTGCTCTTCTAATAATTTTTTGTTTTGTGTGTATTTAACAAATTCCATTACTGCCTCATCTGTAGTAATTTCCGGCAAAACATATCCAATATTTTCCTTTTCAATGGTGTCTTTTTGCCATCCTTGGTGATTAATTAAGATGGGTTTACCTGCAGCTAGCGTATCAAAAAATTTATTGGCTGAGTTTGCCCAAAGCTCCTTAACAGGTATTACAAATGAACTGCCCATAGATGTCTCATGATACCATTGAGGCAATTCTTGTTTTGCAATTGAATTTAAAATAAACACATTAAAATTTAGAAGTTGCTTTTCAGTTGCTTGCTTAATAACTTCCACCTTCAAAGCACCTTCACCAATAAGAATATAAACAATTGAATCATCAATTCCTTTTGTTCTTGCAGCCAGATTAATCACATAATCGATGCCGTTAACTCTTCCAAATGTACCTGCATATAAAATACAAAAACGCGGTTTAAAACCAATAGTCTTTTCAATTATCGACTCCTGAGTGGAATAGCCATTTTGAAAACGATTAACTTCTGAAATGTTTTCAATCACCTGAATGGGTTTTGATTCCAGAATCTTTGAAAATCTACCTTGAATTGAAGTCTTCATATCAAGAGACAATGGTACAAGACCTTGGGCATTTTTATAAATGGTTCTTTCCAAAAAAAACAATACTCTTTTGACAAATTTGTTTTTGATTGCACCAATAGCAATTACAGCTTCTGGCCATACATCGCGCACTTCGAAGATAAAGGGTGTGCTATGAATCCATTTTTTTAGTAAAGCAGGTATACCAATAGTTAGAGGGGTTGATGTGGCCAACACTAAATCAGCGTTGAGCGAAAATAGTTTAAAAGATGCATGCCAAATAAATCTAAAAAAAACTAATATCCTTTTAAAATAAGGCAGCTGGTTACCATATGGAAGGTAAATGTAATGAACAGTGATATTATCCTTATTAATTGCAGTCCAACGTTTGGACGAAATCAGATCTTTTCTTGATGTGCCTGAAACAACCTCAACTTCATAGCCCAGTTTAAGAAATCCAGTGGCTAAATCAAAAGACCTGGTTCCTCCTGATTCATTAGGAAATTTGAAATATTGATGTAAGTATAATATTTTCATTTCCGAAGTTTAAAGGTATTTAATGTCAGAATACCGAAAAGTTTCAAATACATTGAAGCCATAACGAGGATGCTGGCAATCCAACCCTTGTGGTAT
>JAQVEI010000504.1 GCA_028697695.1 Lentimicrobiaceae bacterium | reverse complement strand
CGGTTTGGACCGATGATTCAGATTGGGGAGTCGGAAGATGATGAAAAACCCAGGTTTGCCAGCTTAAAAAAAGGGCAATCCATAGAAACCATTGAATTGGATGATGCCTTAAAGCTCTTTGACTTTCCACGGAGCATAGGGGAGTATGAGAATGCTGAACTTACTGTTGCCATTGGACGTTTCGGTCCTTATGTAAAGCATAAATCAGCCTTTTATTCTTTGGCAAAAACCGATGATCCCAACACCCTCGATACCGGGCGTGCCATTGAAATTATTGAAGAAAAACGGAAAAAGGAGCTCGAAAAGACGATTCGGGTTTTCGATGAGGCACCCGATGTGCAGGTACTTAACGGACGATATGGCCCTTATATCTCGATCGGCAAAAAAAATTACCGCATTCCCAAAGGTACCGACCCCGCTGAATTGACACTTGAGCAGTGCCGGCAAATAGCTGCCAAAGCTGATGCTTCGCCTAAAACAGCTTCAAAAGGGAGGTTCCGGAAAAAATAAGCCGGTTTTTTAAAGAAATCAAAACTCTTTTTAAAAAAATGATTAGGTTTGACGGTTAATTGTCAAAACCCATCATGGATATTTCAATATATTTTGAACCTATACCCGACGACCTGCTGACCGGGAATGAAATTACATCTTCAAGGTTTGCCGACCATTTAATTGTTCACAACACAAGAGAAGGTTTTCCGGATACTTCAATGTTTGATATAGCCGTTTTTGGCGTTGCTGATGACCGGGCCTCAGTTGCAAATGCCGGAACTGCGCTGGCATGTAACGAAGTGAGGAAACAATGGTATGCATTGTTTCCCGGAGCATGGCAATCACGCATTGCCGATTTGGGAAACATCAGGGCCGGGCATACAATTGAAGATACTTACTATGCGCTTTCCTCCACCGTTTCGTATCTTATCGGAAACCGGATATTGCCAGTGGTTATTGGTGGTGGACATGACCTTACTTATGCCATTTATCAGGCCTATGAACAACTGGAACAAATTGTAAATATGGCTGTGGTTGACCCGCGTTTCGATCTCGGGGAAACCCACGATGAAATAAACAGCCATACTTACCTGAGCCGTATCATCATGCGAAAGCCCAACTTTTTATTCAACTTTACCAACCTGGGCTATCAAACCTATTACATAGATCAGCAGGCTCTTGAGCTGATGAAAAAATTGTTTTTCGATTGCTACCGTTTGGGCAGCCTCACTGCCAACCTCAAATCAGCAGAACCGCTGCTTCGCAATGCCGACTTTTTATCTTTTGATATAAGTGCTGTCAGGGCGGCTGATGCTCCCGGTCATGCCCAGGCCTCACCCAATGGGTTTACCGGTGAGCAGGCATGCCAACTGGTGAGGTATGCCGCCATGAGTGATAAGCTTTCGTGTATAGGCATATTTGAATATAACCCGGCTTATGACAATAGGGCGCTTACCGCTCAACTACTGGCCCAGATGATTTGGTACGCCATAGATGGGTACAACAGCAGGAAAGCCGATTTCCCACAGGCCGGCAACAATGACTTTATCCGGTACATTGTGCCGACGAACGATTTCTCAGATGGCATCGTATTTCTAAAAAGCCGCAAAACCGACCGCTGGTGGATGGAAGTGAAATGTGAAAGCGAAAATCGTGAAAAATATGCCGGACATTACATAGTACCATGTATGTATGAGGATTATAAAACTGCATGCAACAACGAAATACCGGACAGATGGTGGCAGGTTTATCAAAAGCTGATGTAAGTCTGATGCTTAATTTAAAAATGAAATATGATTTGTGGGCCGGCATTGAGCAAAACCTCCGGTTCATTTGTTAGGATAACCACCAAACATCCTGATTAATTGTATAAATGTGATTTTCATCATCACCAGAGATATTAAACCCAACATATTATGCCATTTAAGCACATTGAGATAGAGATATCAAATCAAACAGCTACCATCTGGTTAAAACGACCCGAAATACACAACGCCTTTAATGAGGTGATGATTGAGGAGCTGATTAGGGCTTTTAATGAAGTCTCAGCTATGGACTATGTACGCGTTGTAGTGTTGCGGGGGCGTGGCAAGTCGTTTTGTGCCGGAGCCGATCTCAACTGGATGCGCGATGTAGCCAGGTACAGCTATGAACAAAACTATAAGGAAAGTCTGCAACTTTCCGAATGCTTTTTCACCATCTACAATTGTCCCAAGCCGACCATTGCCCTGGTTCACGGAGCCGCTATTGGCGGAGCTAACGGCCTGCTATCGGCCTGCGACCTGGCGATTTGTGATGAAGATACCACCTTCTCATTGTCAGAAGTTAAAATTGGAATAGTTCCGGCATGCATCTCTCCATACGTTATTAAACGGGTAGGGGAGTATGGAGCTAAAGAGCTTATGCTAACCGGAAAACGCATAAAAGGCCCGGAGGCCGAGCGTTTTAAATTGGTGAATACCTGCCTGCCACAAGAAAAGCTTGAAGCATACCTCGATGAACTCATCTCATTGTTGATAAGCAGTGGGCCGAAAGCTATGACGCATTGTAAAACGCTTATCGATCAGGTATCCAATAAAATTGACCTGACAGAAGCCTTGAGTTATACTGCCAAAATGATTGCTGAAATTCGTGCCTCAGAAGAAGGTCAGGAGGGAATGGCTGCATTTTTGGAAAAAAGGAAAGCAAAATGGAACTTTTAATCACAGCATACTAACCTATGTTTAATGTTTCAACAGGTGATATAAGTTGTTGTCATCCGGCTATGAATCTGGTTGATTTTAAATTTGAATGCCAATTTATCCCAATGATGATTTTTGAAAATAGATGCTGAATGGCTTTTGCAAAAGATTGAACAATTG
>JAQVEI010000503.1 GCA_028697695.1 Lentimicrobiaceae bacterium | reverse complement strand
AATCGCATCCATTGCCGGCAGATTGGGGGAAGGTGCTACAGGCAGCATATATCGGCCCGAATGCGCATAACCAATCATTGGAATGTAGTTAAGCCTGCATTTTAATCCGTCGGGCAACCAACCCTCTCCATTTACCATCAGGGCGTATTCGGCCATAGTCATGCCATGAACTATAGGTATGGGGTGCAGTCCAACAAATGAACTGTATTCCTTTTGTAAAACAGGCCCATCAACATAATAGCCGTTAGGATTAGGGCGGTCAAATACAAGCAACTCTTTATTATATTTGGCACAGGCTTCCATTACATAGCTCAACGTTGAAATATAGGTATAAAAACGGGCACCCACATCCTGAATGTCAAATATGACCAGGTCTACATCCTCCAAATCTTCACGCATGGGCATCTTATGCCGGCCATAAAGAGATATTACCGGCAATCCGGTGACTACATCTTTGCCATCTTTTATGGTGGCACCTGCTTCTGCCTCACCCCTGAAGCCATGTTCCGGAGCAAATATCTTCAACAAATTAACTCCTGCTCCCAGCAAGGTGTCGGCCAGATGGCGTTGACCGGTTATAGAGGTTTGATTCGCCACCAAAGCTACACGTTTGCCTTTGAGTAATGGCAAAAATTTTTGGAATTGTTCAGCACCAGTAATCAATTGCTCACCAATCGCACCGGACTGATTCAGTATATTTAAAGGAGGTTGGGCCCGCAGCAATACGGGTGCGATAATCAAAAAAACAGCAATAAAAAGCAAGACCCTGATTTTCATAATTCAAATTATTTAGGCAAATTTAAGCTATTCTGTTAATTTTGCTGAAAATATAAATTGTGAATTTCGAGTTTTTCATCAGCAGCCGGATTCGATCAAAGAAAGACGCTTCATTTTCCCGTCCCATTATCCTGATATCCATAGCAGGAATCTCACTGGGAATAATGGTAATGCTTATATCCATTGCTGTGCTCAAGGGTTTTCAGTTTCAGATAAGAGATAAAGTATCGGGCTTTGGTGGTCATATTCAGATATCCGGCTTTAGTTCTAATCTTTCCCTTGATCCTCAACCCATAAATCTGGAAGAAATAAACATTTCTGAAATAAAACAACTCAGCAATGTAAAAGCAGTTGAACCATTTGGTTTAAAAGCCGGGATTCTTAAAACCAGCGAACAGATACACGGTGTGATCTTAAAAGGCGTTGACAGTAGCTTTCGCTGGACGTTTTTCGAAGAAAAGCTTACTTCAGGAAAATTGCCGGTAATCCGGGGAAACGGACCATCCAATGAAATACTAATATCCAATAAGATAGCGCAACTGCTGCATCTGGCTACAGGCGACGACTTGCGGATGTATTTTATTACTGAAAATGCAACCCGTGGCCGTAAGTTTACTATTTCGGGAATTTACAGCACAGGCTTGGCCGAATTTGACGAATCATACGTGCTGGGAGATATAGGTCACATCCGTAAACTCAATAGCTGGAGCCCCAATCAGGTTTCGGGAGTGGAAATACTTATTTCCGACTTTTCGAAACTGGATGAAACAGCCAGCGAGGTATACCATCTCATTGGATATGAGCTAAATGCCCAGACCATCAAACAGCTTTATCCTCAGATTTTCGACTGGGTAGAAATTCAGGACGTAAATGTGGTAATTATTCTTATCCTCATGGTGCTTGTTTCGGGAATAACCATTATTTCCACTTTATTGATCCTCATCCTGGAACATACCCGCAACATTGGCCTGTTGAAAGCGCTTGGTGCTTCTAATGCAAGCATTCGCCGCATATTTATTATGGCTTCATTGTATATAGCGCTCTATGGATTATTGTGGGGAAATCTGCTTGGCCTGGGATTGATTGGTATTCAATCCATTACAGGCTTTATTCCATTGCCGGAAGAGTCTTATTTTATGTCATCAGTGCCAGTCTCTATCGGCTGGTTGGAAATTGTTGCGGTAAATGCAGGGGTCATCGCAATCAGCACTTTGTTGATGTTGATACCTTCGATGATTGTGCGTTTTATCTCGCCCGTTAAGGCTTTGCGGTTTGAGTGATGTGACTATTCCTTTTTATGTAAGCCACACTCCCGCGTATTTGGGTTTTCCCACCACCAACGGCCGGCCCTGATGTCTTCTCCGGGCAGGATGGCACGTGTACATGGCTGACAGCCAATGCTGGCAAAGCCCTCATCATGTAGCTTGTTGTAAGGTATATGGTTTTTCTTTATAAATGCCCACACCTCATCATCTGTCCATTCTATCAACGGATTTACTTTAAGCAGGCCATTGGTGGCATCCCATTCAACCAATTGGTCATCCTTTCGGGTAACCGATTGTCCGCGCCGCAAACCGCAAATCCAGGCATCCAACCCTTTAAATGCACGCTGTAAAGGTTCAATTTTCCGGACATGACAACAGCGTCGCCGGTTTTCAATACTGTCATAAAACAAGTTGATTCCCTTCTCATTCACCATTTGTTCCACCATATCCTTGTCGGGAAACATTACCTTAATCGTTATGCCGTATTTTTGACTTGTTTGTTGCATTAAATCGTAGGTCTCCTGAAACAGCCTTCCGGTGTCGAGGGTAAAAATGGAAGCTGAAGCATTAATACCGGCGATAATATGTGTAATTACCTGATCTTCCGCACCCAAACTGCTTGAAAAGGCTACCTTCCCGTCAAAATCATTCAAAAAGTATTTAAGTACTGCGGCAGCAGGTTTACCGGCCAGTTGATTGTTCAACACTTCGGCTCGTTTAATATTATCAGTATTTGTCATCATGCAGTGTTGTTAAATTAAAAACGATTCGAGTGTACCCGTTTTATTCGCAACTATACCCTTTTCAGTCCGGTGAA
>JAQVEI010000502.1 GCA_028697695.1 Lentimicrobiaceae bacterium | reverse complement strand
GTTCTCCTTGCTGTACGTTGAGCGATTTTGCCATGCGTTTGCCTATGATGGCAGGAATTTCTGCCCTGCTTTCAGTCAGCAAATGGGTGGGAAGTTTAAGGATGGTTTGATTGGCTTCAATGCCTTTCAGCATCACCGACATCATGCGCCCCTGAGGATACACCGTTGCCTGCCGGATAAGGATGGGTGTAAGGTCTGAGGCCGGGGCATGCGGTACTTCTCCATGGGCATCCTGCAGGGTGAATGGATCCAAGGGGTCATAATCCGCATGACGGAGCTGCCCGTAGCCATATTCCCAGGCTATGCCGTCCTTGCGCGCCTGTTGATTCCAGCCGTCAATCAAACCGTTATAAAAGATAATCAACACGAAGGCAAACGACAGCACAATCACGTTGAGCCAGGTGCGCAACCCGGCGCCCATCAGGTTTTTGTAAGCCAGTTGAAATGCTGTTTTCATGATAGGGTTTGTTGTGATTGTATCCGCTCATCACGGGCTACCATCCCGTCTTCAAGGTGTATTATGCGGTCGAGATAACCCATCACCTTTTCGTCGTGGGTAGAAAAAAGGAAGGTGGTTTTCATTTCCCGGTTAAGGTTTTGCATGGTTTGCATGATGGCGTGAGCGTTGGCTGCATCCAGATTGGCGGTGGGCTCATCGGCCAGCACAATCACCGGCTTTTTCACCATAGCCCGTGCAATGGCTACCCGCTGCCCTTCGCCACCCGAAATTTTAGAAGGCTTTTTGTCGGCCATATCCTGAAGCCCAACCCATTCCAAAGCTTCCATTACCATTTTCTTACGTTCGCTGGCGGCTATCTTTTGAAGGATAAGCGGGAACTCCACATTCTCAAACACGGTGTACACCGGCAAGAGGTTGTAAACCTGAAAGATAAAGCCTATGTGCCTGTTGCGCAACATGGCCGCTTCCTTGTGCGATAGGTCTGAAATGCGCCTGCCCATCACCCTGGCCTCTCCTTCAGTGGGACTGTCGAGCGAACCGATGATATTGAGCAGGGTAGTTTTGCCGGATCCGCTTGGGCCGACAATCCCCGCAAATTCGCCTCTTTTAAACTCCAGATTGATGTTTTTTAATGCCGTAAATTCACCGTTGCCTACCGGAAAGCGTTTGGTTAGGTTGTGAATAGTGATGATGTTGTCGTTTTCCATTTTATTCTGTTTAGTTGCCCATTTTGCGTCCTCGTCCTAATGATTAAACACCCACATTAGCCTCACTCCCGGTCCCGGAAACATATTTACCAGTTCATTTTCTCTGAGGAGTGCTGAGGTATCCGGATTGTAATAAAGCATAAGGTATGCGGTTGTTTTCCTGAACTGACGTTCATAATTCAGGAAAAACGCAAAATCGTCTGTTGCCCAACTGTAATACACTACCGTACTGAGGCGTGAAAACAGGCCAAGTGGATAAGATATCATGCCGGCCGTTACATTTGCTGTGTTTTCAAAGCCAAATGCTTTATTGTCGCCGGTAATCAGCAGATGTTCGACTGTCACATTCAGGCCGTTGCCCACGCCAAAGGTATAATCCATGCCCAGGTTAAGCATGGACTGATTGGTGAGCATGCCCATGTTTTGGGTTTTGTGGATGTGCACCGCCTCAAACCACAGGCCGACCGTTACATCCCATTTGCCGTCCAGGCTGAAACGATCCTCGGGAATTTTGTTGAAGTTACTTTCTCCGAAAATGGCCGATGCATCAGCCGTGCGGTGATGGTAAGAAAGGGCAAGTTCACCTTTGGGTACCGGATATTGGAGCCTTCCGCCAAACTCAGGGGTGTCGTGCCTGGTTTCTACCACATCGTAACCGCGGGCTTCGGTGTTTCCGTAAAGCATCCACACCCATATATTGGCATTGTTCAGGAAATAGTAGCGGCCCAGGGCTGCATATACACCCCGGGTGAGCTTAAGCGGGTCGCGGGGGTCAATTTGATTGAACCACTGCAGTGGACGCAGTATAACGGCCGATCCAAAGTCAATTTTCTGTAAACCCAACCGCAGTTCATACTGTTTGCCGGTGTAGCGTGCCCAAATCCGGTAAGGCTGAATGTCGCCATCGCTCTTCGATTGGTAAAAAGGATTGAAAGCAATGCTGCCAAACACGTTCACCGAAGCTTCAACATCAAAGGCATTGCCGGAAGAGAGCGGCAGATGGTAGTTTAATTCCGGGATATAACGCCCGCCCAGCGTTACCTCCAGTCGGGCATCGGGGCTGTAATTGCCATAGCCCGACAACTGCCCGTCGAAAACGAGCTTCTGCTGGGCCATGGCCACCTGGGTAAACAGTATAAACCCGCTGATGCAAGCCCCAAGCCTCATTGATGCAGGGTTTTATCCGGAGTGCCTGTGCCATAAAAGAAGAAACGGGTAAGTTCCATTACCCGGTCGTGCGAATTTGGAAACATCGCTTTCAGCTTTTCATCAAACATATACGCTTTGATTCTGTCAATCATATACATCAGGAACTCAATTTTCAGCTCCTCGCGTATCCAGCCTTGCTTTTGAGCTTTGATAAAAGTTTCCTGAAGCAGCCTAAGCGATAATTCAGCGTACCGGGTAACCAATTCTTTAAGTGCCGGTTCTCCGCTATGGTAAACATCGTTTAAAAATTCTTCGCTTATGCCCAGGGTGCCCTCGTGCTTCAACCAAATGATGCGGGCTGTCTTTTCGGGGAAAGATAAATTGCTTTGCATAATTTTCCGAAAATCTGCAAGGGCTGTTTCATATATGCCGGTAAGCATGAGGGCTGCCACCTCAATTTTATTGTCGAAAAACCGGTAAAACGTCATTTTGCTCACTTCGGCTTCCCGGCAAATTTCATCTACGGTAACCTTACGTATGCCATA
>JAQVEI010000501.1 GCA_028697695.1 Lentimicrobiaceae bacterium | reverse complement strand
AAGCGGAGGTATGCGGCCATTAAAAGTTGCCGTATCATACACCACAGTAGTATCATTGATATATCGGGGAGTTACAAGGAAAACCTCCTCGAAGACACCGTTTTTTTGTTCATAATATCTTATAAAAAGATTGTAATCATAGGGTGCTACGCTATCGTGGCGGGTAAGCCCGATGTTGCCATCGCCATCGGTATATCCAAACCTCAATACCCCGCGTTGATCTATGCCCTGGGCATCGCGTAACAACGTAAAATCCAGAAATTCTATTTTGGGTTCAGGCGGATATTCTTCATATTTTTTGCAGGCAAACACAATGCCCGCAGTCAGGATAAATAGCAGGCCCCATTGTAGGGTTTTTATTGGAAGTTGATTGGTTTTTTTCATAGTAGGGTATAGTCTGCATAGATTTAAAACAGCTCATTGCTCTTTACAGGAACAATTATAGAATCATTATCATTGCGAACGGAATTCACTTTGTCTGACACCCTGTACATTTCCATCTCCTCTGCCGGATAAGGCAACAGAACTTCGTCGGGAATCTCAGTAATGGATTCGTCCAGCCACAATGCATAATGTTCTGGTTTTAAAATTAGCGGCATCCGATCATGTATGGGTTTCATCAATTCGTTTGGTCCGGTAGTGATGATGGTAAATGAGCGCATGGATTTTCCTTCAGCATCTTTCCATTCATCCCATAGGCCTGCCATAGCAAACGGCTTACCGTTTTTCATCACAAACCGGTAGGGTATTTTATTGCCATTGCGTTTCCATTCGTAAAATCCATCAGCGGGAATCAGGCAACGCCGGCTCTTTAAAATTTTTTTAAACATCACTTTTTCGCCCAGAGTTTCAGCTCTGGCATTAATGATGGGCTTGCTTTTGGGCAAATCCTTCGACCAAAAAGGGATAAGCCCCCATCTGTAAAAATGCAGATGCCGGGGATCGTCGTTGGGAATTACTGCCAATTGTTGTGTAGGGGCACTATTATACCGGGGAGTATAAGGTGCCACGCCCCCTGATAATTCGAAAGCCAGATTCAACTGGTGTTCATCGCTGGTAAGTGAAAATCGACCACACATTTCTCAATAGTTTGCACCATAAAAGTAATATTTTCTGGTGAAACAGCGACAAAATGGGTAAAATTTGGTATTTTTGGAAAAATGAAGCTCCGTTTAACGGTGAAAAAATTGTTAATCATTCTTTAAAAATATGAAAATGAAAAAATTTGCAATTATTCTTTCAGGTTGTGGCGTATTTGATGGTGCAGAGATACATGAGGCCACTTTAACCATGCTGGCAATCAAAAAGCAAGGTGCAGAGTATGAGATATTTGCACCTGATAAGCCTCAACATCACGTAATCAATCACTTAACCGGGCAACCTACTGACGAGCAGCGGAATGTATTGGTTGAAGCAGCCCGCATTGCAAGGGGAAACATTAAAGACCTTAAGCAATTTAATGCACGTGAAGTGGATGCCTTAATTATGCCTGGCGGATTTGGCGTAGCTAAAAATTTGAGCACCTGGGCTTTCGATGGCCCTGAGGGTACGGTAGATGCTGAAGTAAGCAAAGCCATCCGGGATATGATCTCTTTGCGTAAACCCGTGGGGGCGCTGTGCATTTCGCCGGTGTTGCTGGCGCAGGTACTGGGTAAGGTGGAAATCACCATTGGTAACGACAAGGACACCATTGAAGCATTGGAAAAGAAAGGTGCCATTCATAAACAAACCACCCATGGAGAAGTGATTCGCGATTCGCATCTGCCTGTATTTACAACGCCTTGCTATATGCTGGATGCTTCTATTTTACAAATTGCCGAAGGTGCGGATAACATTGTAAAAGCAATGCATGCCGAAATGAAAAATTAAGCTGTTGCATTACTAATGCCTATAACCGGCACACTTTAAAATCCGGGTCACATATAAATTTCAATTTAAGGGCTTACTTTTTAGCTTTTTGGCGATTAAGACTTACTATGGCTGTCCATAGCATTGATCTATCGGTGCAGTTTTAATCCTTTAAGTTGCTAATACTATATATTGTGCCCCTAAATAATCTCGTATTTTCAGTCTGTTTTAAAAATGAGCTGTCCACCTTAAGCTCTTTTTGCAGTTATTCCGGCATTCCCGGGTTTGAGGTATATCAATACGTGGCAGGCAGGCTTCCGGCTTCAGGACAGTTGTATAAGAATTTCAGCTGGGGAAAGGTTGATTCAGACAAAATTCAGGAATTCCATCTGCATGTATTGAGTTTTCTTGAAAATCAGAATGTTGAGGATCTGGAGTCATCTCCCTGGATAAACCTGGATGACGCAAGGCTGAAGGTATTTTCATTATTTCTTAGCGAACGTCAAAGATATATTATCATTTTCCATTTACCCCTACATGGCGTTTCAGAATCCGGTCTTAAAGCCATTGAACCGGTTGCAGAACTTTTTAAGCAGGTGCTCATGAGTCACTTTGAGCTGGATGTTTTGCAGGATGAAATGACGAAGTACAGTCACTTGTTTTCTGCCGCACCCGAGGGGATAGTTATGCTCAATACCCAAAACTGCATACTTGAAGTGAATCCGGTGTTTGAACAGATGTTTCAATATCCGGCAAGTGAAATTATCGGCCGCAACATTGACGATTTGATTGCACCCGGGCTTTTAAATGAGAGTGCACGCCTGCTTTCATCATCCAACTGGTCCGGCAATCAGGTAATGGTTGAAAGCAGACGAAGGCGACGCGATGGAACTATGGTTGACGTATCTATAATGGGCGTTCCATTTTATCATGCAAGCGGTCAGTTAAGGGTGTTCGGCATCTATCGTGACATTTCAATACAGGTTAAAAATCAGCTCCAAACCCAAAGATGTATTGAATTTA
>JAQVEI010000500.1 GCA_028697695.1 Lentimicrobiaceae bacterium | reverse complement strand
AATTTCCTGTCGGATGGTTATGTCGGCAAAGCGGCGCATTTCCAGATTGGTGGTGAACGCTCCGACCCATGCGGGCATCACCAGGGTTAAGCGGAACGAATAAGGGTCTTCTTCTCCGCAGGTTGCGCAAGGTCCTTCGCTACATGCCGGGTACAATGCATCGCCCGGAAATTTTGGCCGCAGCAGCAGATGTTCGACAACAATGGTCCGGGCGTTGCTGCTCCAGCCTACCAAATCATCTATTGTGGCCTGTGCTTCCTGCTTTGAATCAAAATGTGCAGTCAGGGTTGCCAGTAAATTTCCATTTTTATCATTCAATTTCAGGCTGTATTTCCCTGCAGAAATGGTAGTTTCATAAGCTGTAGGCTGAATCATCTGCCTTAAAATTATTTTTCGGGCTTTATTCTCCGCCATCCGGGTATTCATGGCTTCTACTTCGGTGATACCTATGAGCAGGGTACGGCCAAAAGAATCTTTCAGATCAAAATTCACCCCAAAGGTTGTCGAACCTGAAATTTCCGCTATAAAACTAAACTTCAGATCAGGAAAACCAAGAAGCAGGCTTACGCGGTTCATCAGCCCTGCCTGATTTTCGCTGTCGCAGAAATTTTCGCGATAATTATATGCCTTTCCCCGGTCATGACTTATGATGGGGTAAGCTTTTACAAATGCGGTTTTATCCTCAATTAAACGCTCTGCCGCGATAGTAGTTCCTTGTAGGTTGTTGAGCAGCAGGGCATATTCGCTAAATTGCTCTCCGAAACGCGACATCAGATGGTTAAGGAAGCGGTTGCGGCGCTCCCTGAATTCGTTCAATGTTTCGGCCATGCTTTCCAGACCGGTTGTGTTCAGGCCATTGGTAATTTCATTATAACCCCGGATAAGCTCTTCGCTGAATTCTTTCACAAAATAGGTGCGGTCCGTTGCAGGATCAAGCGAGAATAATTCGCGCGTATGCGCAATTTGAGCGAAGGCATTGCCCAATAGTTGCTCATAAAGCAAAAGGTATGCTTTCAGTTGTTTGGCATGAGCACGCCGGGCATCGCTCACATGCGAAGGAAGCCCTTCAGGGCCTACACCGTAGGTTAATGGCAGGCTGTATTGTATAGGAAAATAATCTTCCAGCCTGGAATAGTTGCCCACAGGTGGAACTAAATCGTTGGGTGCATTTTTGAACTTCAGTCTTTCGGCTTCGCCCTGCAATTGCGTGAGTGTATCGTAAGCCTCATCCATGCGTGGAACAAATGGAAGACCATTTTTAAAAAACAGGAACCGGCTCAGGTTATGGTAAAGCCTTGGCTGATGGTTGGCTTTGATAAATAGCAACCATTCCGCGCTGGTTTTTGAGGCATCAAAAATTGGGCTTCCACCCGACCAGATTGGATCGGCGGCACCTTTTATGATATTGCCATGATTGTCATACTTCGTCAGCAGCAGGTTGTACACGGCTACTACCCCATCAATCTCCATCAGCAGGTTGATGATGTCAGAAGTGCGCAGCATTACTTTGAGTTTTGCCTTTTCAAGGTCGCTTGCCTTTATAAAGCCATTGTTCAGCTCCGGGCCGTTAAAGATATCTTCAACCGGAGTGTTTTCGTTCATTAGTTCCTGAAGCGAATAAAACGGTACAGAAGGATTAAAATAGTGCTCAATTAAAAACCAGATTTTTGCCTGAATGCGTTCAATGTCAGCATCCGGGGCAACTTCAATATCCGCACAGACAGCCACTTCTTCAATCTCAATCACCTGTATATTGCAGAAATCTTCATCCAGGTTGCGGTGGCGGTGAAGCAACACTTTGGAGGCCTCTACCAGTGAGTGCCCTTTTATAGCTTTGTTCCGGTATTGCTGCAGGATACCTGAAGGCTTTTTTTCTAAAAGAATTTCAGCAATACGTGTCGTGGTGCAACCATTTTTAGCCGTGGTATCGCCTAAAAACCGGATGGTGGCATCTTCGATGGCGATCTTCTCTCCACCGGGCAGGATTTCAATTTCGAAATCAGCATAAAACAAGTTGCGCCAATGCCTGCGCAGATAGTTGTTTTTCCCCTCTTCGTCCAGCAATGGGTCTGAAATAACATTGTACCCCTGGGTTGCACCAAATTGCAAAAGGTTTAGATTAAACGAAGCTCCGTTGGTTTGGCCAAAAGCATCATTGCTCTTAAGAAACACAGCCCATTTTGTCTTATTTTCAGCTTCCCAATCGGGGAAACGAATTTCCATCACGGTAGGATGGGCTTTCCCATCACCATCGAAAACCGAAAAACTGGTCTCAATCTTTCGGGTATTTAAATCGCCGGATTCAGCATCGTCCTCTAATTCAAGCAGCACTTCGTACAATCCACGAGGTGAAACTTCCAACGGCTGAATTTGCGGATTGGAAGGCCGGTCATAGGATAGCACAAGATTATCCCCATCACACCAGGCGAAATACTGTAAATCGCAGGCACACTCCTTGCATATGAACCAGGCATTACGAATTCCTTCGGCATTAATCAGTAGCCTTCTGAAATCGTCGGTAGTCCAGGGGTTTACCGTAAGAATATTGCGAGCAGTAAAGAAAGCCTGATCAGGATAGGGGTTCAATTTGTCGGCAGGCGGCACGGCTGTGGCCAGAATATCTTTTAACTCTTTGCCGGTACGGTAAGCGAGGTCGGTAATGGCATAACACAGTGCTTCCAGGATGGTAATACCTGGGTCATGGGTGTTGTAATCGGTCCATTGACTGCTGCCCATCTGTTCAATATAGCCAATGCCTTCCCTGCGAAGCCTGTAATAATCTTCGGCCGCTTTCAGGAGAGTGTTTTTCGATATGGAGATTGGTTTCCGGCTCATGATTCACAGTTGCATTTTTCGGCTGCGATTACTTCAGCAAGAT
>JAQVEI010000499.1 GCA_028697695.1 Lentimicrobiaceae bacterium | reverse complement strand
TAGGTATGGTTTATTTTACATTAAAACAATAAACGCCCATATGTTTCTTTTTGATATAGGTAAAGAAAGATTTGGTATCATATTTGATATGAAATTTCCTCCACCTGATATTGTTGATACTTTGATTGACATTGAAAATAACAAAGTACAATTTATGTGGTATCCTTTATAATATGAAAAAGGCGGAGGGGCATTCCACTTCCTTAACCGGTACAGATTAATAGTATTTAAACAAGCGTACGATAAATATAGATAGGAGGTGTGAAGGGATGAGAGAAAATGTCGTTCAGCCGACATATAAACGGCAGCGATTTTTGTTATCGTTCATTTATCAGCTAAATGGTAGCGTGACTGTTACTGAATTGCAGAAACTAGTGTTCCTTCACACAATGACAGGAGAGTCGGATTTTTACGAGTTCATCCCATATAAGTTTGGTTCATACTCATTTCAATTAAGAGAAGACTTAGATATCCTTCAGAGAGATGGATTTGTGACTTTGGATTACGCACAGGGCGGCAAAAGGGTAAAAGCTGTCGGTGATTATCCAATAGAGACTTTTTTTCGAATTGCAACTGAGAGGGGTAATGCGCTTATTCGTCGTGCATACCGTGAGTATCCTTATTATGCTATAAAAAGTGAAATCACAGAGCGGCTTTTTAATGGCGAAGAATTGGAACGATTTAACCATATCAAACAAACATATGTTCAGAATGATCAGGTTTTATTCACAATCGGTTATGAAGGAAAGAGTGTAGAGGCGTTTATTAATACTCTGATTCAAAATGATGTTCGCTTACTCTGTGATATACGCAAGAACCCACTGAGCCGTAAATTTGGATTTTCTAAAAGAAAACTTGAACACATAACGCAGGCAGTCGGCATTAAGTATGCACATATTCCTGGTCTCGGTATAGAACCTGACAAACGATGTTCACTTAAAACAGCAGAAGATTATAGATGTCTCTTTGAAGAATATGAGAAAATTCTTCATTACAGAAAAGTTTTTCTTGACGAGGTTTATACTTTGTTGCAACAGAATACTCGTATAGCCCTTATGTGCTTTGAACTTGATCCACAGATGTGTCATCGACATATTGTCAGGGATTATATTATAAGAACACATCGGGTAAGGGGCGTGGATGTGTAATGATGGAAAAGAAACGCATTTATATTCTTGTGAAAACTTATCCGACCATTTCTGAAAAGTATTCAGAACTTGTATGCACAGCGGGGGTTCTTGAGGACGGTTCATGGATTCGTTTATATCCTATACCGTTCAGGTTGCTAAGTGATGACCAGAAGTATCCAAAATACACGTGGATTGAAGTACACGCAAAGCGTAATACTAAAGACTTCCGCCCTGAATCATACCGACCGGACATATCAACTTTAACTGTCGAACTGAGACGACGATCAAAAGTAGATTGGGACGAGCGGAGCAGAATAATTTTCAAGAACAAGAAAGTTTACACTAATTTACAAACCCTAATTACGGAAGCAAAATCTCCCGCTAAAACATCATTAGCTATCTTAAAACCAACGAAAATTCTTGATTTCGTGATTAAACCCGATAACAGGGATTGGGACCCTAAAAAACTGGCAAGCCTTCAGGGACAATCACAGCAAATGAATTTGTTCAAGACTATCGAGGAAATTGAAGAAGAATTCCGAGTTGTGCAAAAAGTACCATACAAATTCTCTTATGTATTTGAGGACGACTCAGGCAAAAAAACTAAGATGATGATTGAAGATTGGGAAATAGGTATGTTGTACTTTAATTGCCTCTGGAGAGCTAATAACGATGAAGCTGTTGCAACGGTAAAGGTTAGGGAGAAATATTTCGATTTTTTTCTGAAGCGGGACTTGTACTTCTTTCTTGGCACGACAATGAAGTATCACAATGTTTCACCAAATCCCTTTATTATCGTTGGTGTCTACTATCCACCGTTTCCCTCAGAAAATCAGCAAATAAGCTTTTTTGACTTAACATAGGACTCAGGGACTCATCAAAAGATGGAGAACATGCTCAGAAAGGATTAAAAGGAAGTGAGAAAATGCAAATTGCATTAACTAAAAAATTAACGGATGCTATGGGAATAAATTGTGAATCCGCGTTTGAGGATCAAAACCCGCTGTTCTGCTGGACGGCAAATTGGACAAAAGTATGGGATAATCGCAGAACAGAAGATATGATTGTATTGGTGAATAATGCTACACGATTTACGGTTGCGATTTACCAGGTAAAGCGGAAGGATCTGAAAAATATGGCGGAAATGATGAGAACGGCCATTTCAAACACACTGTTGTTCATGAATCTAAACCCCGCTCTTGTAGAGGAATATATGCGGATGGCAGGTGAATTGAAGTTTACTCGAAATCGCAGTAGGGAGGCAGCGGCGTGGGTAACTTTTGCGGGAGAACAATGCGCATTTCATGTTGGAAGAGAATACAACGGTATTGAAAAAATGTTTAGTGATACTGTCGGCGCCCCTGCAAATTACAGATATATCAAATACCCAGGTAATAAAAACGGGGTTATGCCTTACGAGAAAATGGTCAGTGAGTTAACAGGACTCACAGGAATGCAAGCTTATAAATATCGTGCTTTTGAACTGTTGGTTACGCTTGATTTGGAAATTTACAAAGCGGTGCGGAGAATTATTGTACCCGCAAATTTGGAATTTGCAAGATTACATAAAGTGCTGCAGTCGGTATTTTACTGGTGGAACTACCATCTTTATGACTTTACCGTTTTTGACGGTATTAAACCTATTGCCAGAATTGTTCCATATGAGGAAGACCTGGAGTATGATGAAGACGCAATTTTAATGAAAGGGCATACTTTATCGGAGTTTTTCCCTAAGTATAAGCGTATGATCTATACCTATG
>JAQVEI010000498.1 GCA_028697695.1 Lentimicrobiaceae bacterium | reverse complement strand
CCTCAGGCCCGGCAGTGGGAGCTCGCCCTTGAACCGCTCACTCAACTTATCTGTCGCTATTATCTTGATTATTTGCCCAGGCTTGTTTATCCCATAAGAGTGGGAGAGCACTCCAATACTGCCTTTGGGTTGGCATTTGCGCTGGATTATGCACGTACAACTCAAAATAAGCCGCTTCAGGGCATGATTCAGAAGCGGGCGAGGGATTTCTATATTAACGACCAAAACTGCCCCCAAACGTGGGAACCCGGTGGATATGATTTCCTGTCTCCCTGTCTTATTGAAGCCGATTTGATGGCCAGAGTGCTGGCTAAGGATGAATTCATCACCTGGATCAACACTTTTCTTCCCGGATTAAACAGCGGTAACCTGAAAATAATGACAGAAACGGCTAAAGTTGGCGACCGGAACGACGGTAAACTGGTGCACCTGGATGGGCTTAACTTCTCACGCGCCTGGTGTTTTAAACATTTGGCGGCCAAACCCGGAATGAACCGTGAAGCATTAATGAATGCTGCCATAAAACACATAGAAACCGCTCTGCCTAATGTAGCAGATGGAAATTATGCCGGTGAACACTGGCTGGCAACTTTTGCAGTGATGGCCTTAACCACTCAGTAGTTTGCGTAGTTTCACAAATGTTTTAGTTTTGCGTAACCAGCCCTCGGCATCAGCTCATTGTTCGTCAAATACACCTCTAATTAAAAACACTATTATGAAACTTTCTTTAAAAGTACTTCAGGCAGCTACCCTTGTACTGCTTATTTTGTCAACCTCATGCAAGGATGATAAAGACCCGGTAGTTCAGGAATGTAATCTGGAAACATCCACGGCTGAGTTTGAAGAAGCAAGCATGAATGTTACCTATACAATTGAAACTACAGGAGATGCTGAGGTGAGCAAATTTACTTATTATGATGAAACCGGAAAAATGGAAATTGAAAAGCCTGATTTGCCATATGAAAAAGAGATATTGCTCACCACTCAAAAAACTATTCAGGCAAAGGCCCTGGGTAAAGTAACCAACGGTTCCATAAAAATCTCATTTAAAGGCGTGGGTTTAAATTCCTCCTACGAAGGCAGTGATGAATGCTCACACACTTCAAATTAACGCCTGGGCATTAGGTATACTGAGTGCCTAAAACTGGAAATAAATAAAAGGCTGAAAACTGGCTGAATAAGCCTGATAACATAATATCCCGGTACATACGGCAGCAACAACCTTTACCGAAATGTGGCTTCGTCCATACAATTCAGCGATGCTATCTTTGAAGCGATAGGGTAGCCAGTGGCTGATGTAGCCCAGTAACATCACCACAAATACCAGGCGGTAAGCCACCAGGAGATTCAGGGCATTTCCCCAGTCCATATTGTGGGCTACCTGATTGTACCATTGTTCTATGTGGTACATGCTTTCGCCCCTGAAGTAGATGCGCGTGAAGGTGATAAAGGTGAAGGTCAATGCGATTTTCCAGATCACGGAGAGGGAGTTATTCACTTTTTCCCATGGGCTTATACGCCGCCAGTATTTGTAAAAAACAATACCCAATCCATTTAGCCCACCCCAGATTACGAATTTCCACGAAGCCCCATGCCAAAGTCCACCAATCAACATGGTGAGCATAATATTGATGTTGGTGATGATGTTGCGTTTTACCGAAGGTATAAAATAGGCCAGAGCTGATGAAATCAACACCAGTCCTCCTACGGTTAAGGCTATGATTAGGTTTCCAAAAGCGATAAGTATGCCGCCGATAATGATGCCGGTGAACACAAACGAGGTTAGCGAGCCTTTACGATTTCCACCCAAAGGGATATAGAGGTAATCTTTTAAAAAAGAGGAGAGAGAAATGTGCCAGCGTTTCCAGAAATCGCCGCAATTCAGTGCCTTATAAGGTGAGTCGAAATTTTGAGGCAGGTGGAAACCCATCAATAATGCCAGCCCGATGGCAATATCGGTATACCCCGAAAAGTCGCCGTAAATTTGCAGCGAATAACCTATCATAGCCATTATATTGGCAAAACCCGAAAACATAGCCGGAGCATCAAACACCTTATCCAGAAAATGCATGGCTATGTAATCTGCAAAGATCATTTTTTTTATCAATCCTTTTAAAATTATGAGCGTACCCATGTTAAACATTGCCCGGCTAATGTAGGTTTCACGTCTGGTTTGGGGAATAAACTCTCCGGCGCGAACAATGGGTCCGGCCACCAGTTGTGGGAAAAAAGTTACGAAAAATCCAAAGTCAATCACGGATCTTACCGGCTGTAGCTTTTCGCGATAGATATCAACACAATAGGTGATGGTTTGAAAGGTAAAAAATGATATCCCTACAGGCAGAATGATTTTGTTTACAGTAAAATAGGAGCTGCGGCTTAGGCTGTTGCCCCATTCGGCAAGCCAATGGTTGACCTGATAAGAGGTGTTGAAGATATAATTGATGGAATCGGTGAGAAAATAGGCATATTTAAAGTATCCTAAAATCACCAGGTTAAGAGTTACACTAAGTGAAAGCAGAAAAAGTTTTAGGGTCTTACCCTTACTTCCAAATATCCACCATCCTATTGCGTAATTACTTATTGTGGTAAACACCAGTAACCCGACAAATACTCCACTGGTTTTGTAGTAGAAAAATAGTGACACCAGCAGTAGGTAAGCATTTCTTATGTTTTTTCGGCTATATAACAGAGCAAATCCAAAATAAACCAATGCAAAGAAGATCCAGAAACTTGCCTGGGTAAAAATCAGGGGAAAGGCTTCTGAAAAGGTAAATATCTCCTGCAACCTATTCATGTTTCCGTGTTATGGTGTTCAACAACTGCCCGTGCTCATAACCACATGTTTTTTCCCACTGTGTAACGAGAGCCTCGAGCAGCAGGTCGGCTT
>JAQVEI010000497.1 GCA_028697695.1 Lentimicrobiaceae bacterium | reverse complement strand
ATAAGGATTTAGCACCTCAGGAAAATCGAGTTTCCAGTCGAAATGGTTAAAGGGCTTATCTGGGTTTACTTTGAGTTTTTTTAATTTTGTAATGGTTTGCAGCCAGCCTTGTGTTTTATGGTAAAGTTCGGAGGCAGCAAGGTACTTTTTGTTGTCTTTATAATTGGTTTTTACAGGCGTTTGTTCCAGTCCTTCGGTTTGCACCATGAGTTCGAGTTGGTTTATTAGCACATCAATTTTGTGGATGCGTATTTCAAGTGCTAATGCTTTTTTGTTTTTGTTTTTGGGGTCGAAGTATTTTCGTTGTTTATCGGTTAAGGTTTGAAGCAATTGTTTGCGTTTTTGCAGGTTCTCGTTTCCAAACATATCGGTTTGGGTTGCTGCTTTTATTTCCCAGTCAATCTCCACAACTTCGCCATCGAACTTGCTTATGAGGCTGTCGCCCACCACAATTTTGTAATCGAGGTTGGGCAAAGGGTTGGGTTTTTCCTCGTCCACCACTAAGCTGAGCCAGAAACGCAAGCGGGCAATGTCCACCGCACCTTTTTCAATATCTACCCCGTAAATGGAGTTTTGAATAATGTTCAACTTGGTTTCAGCAGGGTTCCAGTCTTTGCCGGTTTCGTAGGCAATGAGTTCCTTAATGCTGAAAATTTCTTGCAGTAAACCCATAGGAAACGCACCGGAACCAATGGCGGGGTCGCAGATTTTCACTTCATCAAGTAATTTCTCTATAGACAGAAGTTGCTTATGTGTAAGCTTGCTGATATCTTTATTTTTAACCATGAAAGCAACCTCGTCTCTATCAAGACCCTTTTCTCCCAATTCTTCCAATAATTTTAACTGCCCTTTTCGGGTTTCATTACCGAAAATTTCAATTTGTCCATCACCAATTTGTCTGTAAACTTTATATTCATTTTGCAAACCTGTTGATAAATATTCAATCAAGCTCTCCTGGCACATGTAGTGCACAATTTCTTTGGGCGTGTAAAAAGCCCCTTTGTCTTTGTTGTCTTCGAGCAGGTTTTCAAAGATGTGTCCCAGCATTTCAGGGTCAACCGCTACGGTGTGGTCATCGGGGCTGTCTTCGTACACGGTAAAGTTAAAAGCATCCAGAAAATCGAGGAATCCACGTGCATTTCCCTTACTCTTTTCTGTGAGAATGGTATCTTCAAAATCGGGATGGTGAAAGAGTTTTGATTTGAAAGTAAGGATATGCTCGTCAAACTCTTCCTTATCGAACAAACCACCATTGAGGAAAGGAACTTTTACCGTTTTTCCCTGCCTGTCCGGCAGGCAGGCATCGGGCATTGTAAAGTCATCGTTTGTGCGTTCCTTGTTCAACGTATCAAAGAAAAGAACCGTTAACCAGTTGCTGTAAAAAGCATCGTTTCCGCCCGATTTTTTGAAGAGCTGCTTGATGAAATCGCCAGGACCATCGGAATAATTGGTGTCGTTTGCACCCAACCAGCCTTTTTTTTGCACGAAGTAAAGAAACACAATGCGTCCAAGCAGTTTTTTCACAAAGTCACGAATAGGTTTACAAGCTTTATCCTTTTCCTGTTTTGTCGCATCGGAAGGGTAGGAAATATTAAAAACAGATTTTCGGTAGTTTGATTCCTGCAGGTAATCACAAAAGTTTTGGTAATGCAAGGTGTACTCATCAAAGAATGCTTTACTAAGCTTTTCAACCGAGAAAGCATTTACAAGGGTTTGAAATGTAATTTCCCTTTCAGTACTCAGCACTTCAAAACGTTCAGCAGCAGTTCTGCAGGTCTCCGAAGGACCTAATAAAAAAGTGTATCGTTTGGGATTGGTGGTTTTTTCTTTTATTCCTTTTTCGGTAAGCACACTGTCTTTGGCAACCAGTGTAAGACGCCAAACATTTTTATTTGCAGGAGCAACAAAATTGATTAATGCAGCTTGACCGGCAGTAAGCAGTTTACGCACATATTGCTGAATGGCAACTTTACTTTGTTCAATACGAACTTTCGGCTGGAGCAGAATTTCATAGCAGGTTATTTCAGTGTTATCGTCTAACTGAATATTCCCATAAATCCATACTTTATCAATGGCAGCCGATTCTGATTTGTTTGGCAAAACTGCTGCCGGAATCAAAGAAGAATTTAGCGTAAATCCCGAACTAAAAACCGGGCTTAACACTTCACGGGAAAATAAAATCCTGTCGTAAGGTTTGTGCAATGCGTTTTGTAATTGAATTTTGCTGGCTGCCATATTATTTCAACCTTTTTATTTGAATATTTCCAAGTAATGATTTCATTTGAGTAATTGCCACCTGATTGAGTTGCTGAAGTCTTTGAGATTGTGGTAATCCCTGATGAATGAGCACAGCATTTATACTTTCGAGGTTGCTGAGCACCACCAGTTGCTCAATGGTTGCCATATCGCGGATATTTCCAATGGCATCGGGGTTTTCGTTTCGCCATTGCTGGGCTGTTTTACCAAACAGAGCCATATTGAGCATTTCGGCTTCATTTGCATACACAAAATTAATTTCTTTCTTACTCAGTTCCTTTGGAATAAGTTTTTCTTTAATGGCATCGGTGTGAATACGATAATTAATTTTTGCCAGCGTTCGCTGAAGATTCCATTCGAGCTTCAGTCTATCGTTTTCATCTTCTTTAAGCCGTTGGAATTCTTTAACTAAAAGCAATTGAAATTTGGCGCTTATCCACATCCCAAAATGAAAGGCAATATCTTTATGGGCATAAGTACCACCGTATCTGCCTGCTTTTGCAATGATTCCAATTGCATTGGTTTTTTCAATCCAGTTTTTTGTTGAAAGAACAAAGCTATTTGTTCCTGCCTCATTTTTAATTATACCGAATTCGGTATAATTAAAATTCGGGTTATAAAGCAACTCCCATTC
>JAQVEI010000496.1 GCA_028697695.1 Lentimicrobiaceae bacterium | reverse complement strand
TACCCTCAAATTGAAAAACCCGGGTTTGTTTAAAGTAGCTACCGCCGGAGGCCCGGTAACCGACTGGAAATTTTACGAAGTAATGTATGGCGAGAGATATATGGATACACCACAGCAAAATCCGGAAGGCTATCAGCAGGCATCTCTGCTAAATTATGCCGACAAGCTAGAAGGTAAGTTGCTTATAATTCATGGAGCCCAGGACAATACAGTGGTTTGGCAAAACAGCCTTGAACTGTTGAACAAGTTTATAGAACATAAGAAACAGGCAGATTATTTTGTATATCCAACCCACGAACACAATGTGAGAGGATTGGATCGGGCACATCTGTATCGGAAGCTGGCCACCTACTATGATGATTTTCTTTAAACACTACGGGTGCCGGTTACCTGCGTCATTTGCCGGGGCCCGGCACTTTAAACATCATCAAAGCTTATCAAAAATTTCCAACAATTCAGTTCCTGCCTGATAGGGGCTGATTTGCCCGTTCTGCAACTTTGCTTTGTAATTCGTTAAAGCCTGTTTTATAGCCGTCTTGTTATAGAAGCGCTCATGCAAGCGTGCATCGATAAATTCGAGCATTATTTGCCAGGTCTGCTGCTGCCTTTTGTGGCTGAAATAACTTTTTTGCTTTACAAAGTTAAAATACCGTTCTGTCATTTCCCATACTTCAGCTATTCCGTCGTGGGTGAGTGCAGAGCAGGTTTTTACTTCCGGTATCCACCCGGACTCGGTGGGAGGAAAGAGATGCAGGGCATTTTTTATCTGTCGTTGGGCAAATTCCGCCTTCGTCTTATTGTCACCATCGGCCTTATTTACGGCAATGGCGTCCGCCATTTCCATAATGCCGCGTTTAATTCCCTGGAGTTCATCACCTGCTCCTGATATCATCAGTAGAAGGAAGAAATCAACCATAGAATGTACCGCTGTTTCGGATTGCCCCACGCCCACTGTTTCCACAAAAACAGTATCGTACCCGGCTGCCTCGCATAAAATGATGGTTTCCCTTGTTTTTCGGGCCACTCCACCCAGGCTTCCGGCCGAAGGCGAAGGACGGATGTAGGCGTCCGTGCGGGAAGAAAGCTCCTCCATACGGGTTTTATCGCCCAGAATGCTGCCTTTGGAGCGGCTGCTGCTGGGGTCTATAGCCAATACTGCCAGTCTGCGTCCTTTGTCCAACAGATGCAATCCAAAAGCTTCGATAAAAGTACTCTTACCTGCTCCGGGCACTCCGGTGATGCCAATACGAATAGAATTCCCTGCAAAAGGCAGACAGGCCTGAATCAACTCACGGGCTATGGTCTGATGTGCGGGCAGGGAGCTTTCCACTAATGTAATTGCCTTACTGAGTATGGTGATGTCTTTGTTGCGGATGCCGTTAAGATATTCATCCACATCAAGCAATGCAGAGCGCATTCCTCTATAACGTTTTACTGCATGGGGATTAAGAGAAGAAGGCTGTTCAATGCCACCTTGTACCTTTAAAGATGACGGTGAAGAGGTATTTTCGGATTTATGTTTGTTGGAATTCATGATGGTGCACTTTTTGGCAAAAATATAACTTTATTTTGGGATGAGCAGCAAACAGGAGCGTGTGATTGGCATCTCCGGCATTTATGTAATAAAAATATCCTGGGTAATGAGTTTGGATAATTGATAAGAAAAATTTTTGATTAGCTTTGCACCCAAAATTCATTTAAAATCAATCAGAATCATATGATTTTAGGTTTACTCAAGGAACACGGCACTGAAACCCGTGTAGCACTGCTTCCTGAGACAGTTAAATCTTTTATCGGTTTAAAGGTAGAAGTATTGGTTGAAAAGGGTGCAGGAGTATCCGCTTTTGCTGAGGATACAGAATATGAGGCTGTAGGGGCCAAAATTATTTCGCGCAAGGAGGTCTTTGACCGGGCAGAAGTATTGTTACAGATTCAGCCACCCGCTGAAGAGGATCTTCCTAAAATCAGGAATTCTCAGGTTTGGATCAGTGCTTTCAACCCGCTATGGGAAACAGCCCTGGTTAAAACTTTCCTTTCGCAGGGTCTCACCACTTTTAGTCTGGACCTGATACCGCGAACCACCCGCGCACAGGCGATGGACATCTTATCTTCTATGGCTACCGTTTCCGGTTATATGGCAGTACTGGAAGCCGCCATTAAATTGCCCACTTTCTTTCCCATGTTTATGACTGCTGCCGGCACCATCCGTCCGGCCAACGTATTGATACTTGGAGCTGGAGTGGCTGGTTTACAGGCCATTGCAACTTCCAGAAAACTGGGAGCACAGGTGCAGGTATTTGATGTACGCTCTGCGGTTAAGGAAGAGGTGATGAGCCTGGGCGGAAAATTTGTGGAAGTTGAAGGGGCGACCGAAGACAAAGCTGCCGGCGGCTATGCGGTGGAACAAACCGAAGAATTCAAAAAAAGACAGCAACAAGCCATCAACGAGCATGCAGCCAAAGCCAACGTGGTCATATGTACGGCACAAATCCCGGGCAAAAAAGCCCCTGTTTTATTGCCTGCACATGCAGTGGAATCAATGAAGAGCGGTTCAGTGATTATCGATTTGGCTGCTTCAAGTGGAGGCAATTGCGAACTCACCAAAGACAATCAAACTGTTGTTCATAAAGGGGTTACCATTATAGGGCAGTCTAATTATCCCGCTCAAAAACCACTGGATGCCAGCCGGATGTTTGGCAAAAATGTATTTAATTTCATGAAGCTTATCATCGGTAAGGAAGGTGAGTTAAACCTGAATTTTGATGATGACATTGTAAAAGGAACCTGTATAACACATAAAGGGGAAGTTTATAATGAAAGAGTGAAATCAATCATCGAAAAAAATTAAAGAAATATGGAACAAGCACTGACTTTATTCTTTGAATACAAAGAAGAGAT
>JAQVEI010000495.1 GCA_028697695.1 Lentimicrobiaceae bacterium | reverse complement strand
TCACATCCGGGGTTGGACCATCGCCAATAATGGTAATGCCATCAATAACATCACCCAGGTCAATGATGGTTCCTTTTAATCGTGGGTCTCCACTTTCGAACATGGCCCTAAGGTTGGGCGTAGGGCGGTTAAAGCCCCAACCCCGGTTTGGTGTACCACGTACTCCCTGCACATTTCCATACTGATTGCCCGGAGGTGCCTCCTGACCGACAGCACCGATTTCAAAAACCGATTCCACACCATGCTCACCGGCCACCCCATTGGCATCGGTAAAAACAGGCTCCAAAGCATACACGTTGGAGTTGATCACATCAAGCGCGTACTTCTCGGCATTGATATAATCATGCTGAAATAAAGCCACTTTGGCCATCAGGGCCAGGGCTGCACCCCGGCTGGCTCTGCCTAACTGATCAGCAGGGTAAGCGGTTTTTTCGGGCAGATGCTCTATGGCAAACATTAAATCCGATTCAATAAGATCATACACAGCCTCTGAAGAAGCTCTGGGCATTTTTAAAGGCGGATTCAGTTCAGTTACCAAAGGTACTCCACCCCAGGCACGAACCAGATCAAAATAATACAATGCCCTTAAAAAATGAGCTTCTCCCAGATAGCGGTTTTTAAGTGTTGCATCCATATCAATATCCGGCACCTTTACGAGAACCACATTGGTCATTTTAATCGCCTGATAAAGGGTTGTCCACCAGGATGACAGCTCGGCTCCGGTAGTGGTAAAAGTAAAATTATCATAAGGCCCTATGGTTGAAGCTGCGTCATTGGGATTGCTGCCCTTTCGGGCATCGTCAGACATAATGTCCAGTATGGGAAATGTGCCGGAATGGAAACTGGTGAAACGCATGGGTGCATAAGCTGCATTCACCGAAAGTAAAGCATCCTGAGCCGATACGGGATAATTCTCCTGATTGAGATATCCCTGTGGATTGGTATCAAGGAACTTTTCACAGCCTGAAAAGGTGAAAATTATCAGAACAAAAACGAGGGTTTTTAATGTCTTTTTCATGGCTTCAAAAGGTTAAGTTCAATCCAAATGAATAAATAGCTGCTACCGGATAAACTCCCCTGTCAATTCCGTTATCAATGGGGCTGCCGCTGCCTATTTCGGGCGTGTATCCGGTGTATCGGGTTAAGGTGTACACATTATCGCTTTTTATATAAACGCGTAGTTGAGTAACACCCATTCGTGTCAGCATTTTTTGTGGCAGGCTGTATCCCAATACTATGTTGCGTAATCTCAAAAACGAACCATCCTGCAGGAAAAAATCGGAAGGTACATAATTGTATCCGCCAAAACTTGGCCGGGGCTCTGTGTTGGAAGTTCCTTCTCCATTCCAGGCATCTTTTACGTGGGCTTCGTAATTATAGGCATCGGGACGTACTATCTCTTTGGCATTAAGTATTTTATTGCCTGTTTGTCCTTGCAGGCTAAATGAAAAGTCAAAATCCTTGTATCCGAGTTCCACGTTAAAGCCGAAGATAAAATCAGGCAATGGGGATCCGATATAAGTCCTGTCTTTGCCATCAATTTTCCCGTCATTGTTCACATCCACCCGGCGCAAATCGCCAATACCGGCCTGTGATTCGTGGGGATAGCTATCCAGTTCAGACTGGTTCTGGAATATTCCATCGGTTTTATACCCCCAAAATGCACCAATGGGCAGGCCTTTTCTGCTTTCGGTAGTGGCTCCCGAAACAAAGCCTCCATACAAGAGGGAGTCAATGCCGGTATTGCCTCCTACCTTCAGCACTTCATTGTGCAGAAACGAACCCAGCACGCCAATGCTGTAGTTGAAGTCTCCTTTTTGTTCGCGCCAGTTTAAGTTGAACTCAAAGCCCCGGTTTAACATTTCTCCGGCATTGTAGCGAACTTTTTGCCCCTGTCCGTTGCCCTGATGGCCGGGAGTAGATAAATTTATTAAAATATCGGAAGTAACGCGGTTGTAGAAATCAAATTCGCCGGTAAGGCGATTGCGCAACAGTCCAACTTCCAAACCCACATCTGATTGGGTGGTCGTTTCCCAAATCAGATTTGGATTTCCGCTTTTGCCATAAGTAACTCCGGGATAGGAGATATCGCCAATGCCAAATACGCCGATTAAATTCTGTGTTATAGAAAAACGGTCGTTGTAATCAATTTTCTCATTCCCTATTTTACCCCAGCTTGCCCTTAATTTTAAATTGGATTCCGTACGTACGTTTTGCATAAATGCTTCGTTAATCACGTTCCAGCCAGCAGCGAAAGAGGGAAAATTACCATAGCGATTACCCTCGGCAAACTTCGAAGAACCATCCCGACGGAAAGTAGCCGTAACTATGTAACGGTTGTCGTAAATATAATTTGCCCTGAACAAATAGGACAGCATGGAATAATAGTTGTTTTGGTCTACCCCGTTGTTGATAGAGCCCAGCTTATCAATTTTATCTTCCACATAAATGTAACTGCCGTTGATATACCAGAAGTCCTTACTGTCACGCAGGATATCTTCTCCTGCCAGGTTAAGGTATTCTGAACGCACCTGCTGCATGGTATAGCCTGCCAGCCCCTGTATGCTGTGTTTACCAATGGTTTTGTTATAGTTTACCGTGTTTTCCCATAGCCATGACAGAAAATCGCTCTGCCCTTTGTATAGATCGCTAAGCAAATTGTTTTGCATACTCGGGCTGCCATCGTAATTCAACACAGCGAAGGCGGGCGTAAAGTTTTCAGCCTTATTGTAGCTTCCATCTATGCTCAGGCTTGATTTGGCAGTAAAATCTTTGAATATATGTAACCCTCCGGCCAAAGGCATATTGCTATTGCAGGATTATTGTTTTATGGCACCTGGCAACAGCTCGTCAAGTCTGTTGGCCGGGTGATCAGCAATTTTGCAGAGGGTTTCTTTAAGCCAACTAAA
>JAQVEI010000494.1 GCA_028697695.1 Lentimicrobiaceae bacterium | reverse complement strand
ACAGTGAAGCCATACTTTATCAGAGAATCTATAATAAGCTTTCGAATTGTAGCGGTATTCAACTGAGTTTCAAGTGATTCAACAGATGCCATAACCTCTTTAACAACCAGGTTAATATCTGAGTCTGTCATAGGTGCTTTTGCATCATCAGATGCGTATGCAATAGAAAGACGCATTTTTTCAATATCAAAATCCTGAATTCGCCCGTCTTTTTTTATTACTGTCATAATAACACCTCCTGATTTTTATTTGCCCACAATCAGGATGTGTAAACTTAATTTATTCAATATCATTGTGATAATAGTTTTTTGAAAACAAGTTCATATGGTTTTTTCAGCAAGGCAATTATCAACAAAATGCTTAATGCATATGCCCTCCACAGGATATTGCTGGATGAAAACGGCAAACCGTACGATTATGAATTCATTGATGTTAATCCCTCTTTTGAAAAATTTACGGGTATCTCAAAAGAAGAAATCATCGGAAAACGGTATAAGGAAATAATAAAAGGCATTGAAGAAGAAACCAATTGGATCGATGTTTACGGGAAAGTGGCAATTACAGGCGAGCCGGTATCTTTTGAAAGTTACACTTCCTATTTTGACAAATGGGTGGTGGTTAGCGCATATTCACCCGGGAAGGAATACTTCATAACAGTATTCAGCGATATTAGCGATTTAAAGAGAAATGAAGCCGAGTTAAGAAAGAATGCTTACCATGATTCTCTGACGGAGCTGCCAAACAGACTGGCTCTGTTTGAAGATTTTGGAAGACATATCAGTACTTTCCCGGAAAAAAACATTGCCCTGTTTTTTATCGATTCTGACAATTTCAAGTTTATCAATGATACAATGGGCCATTCCATAGGGGATATTCTGATAAAAAAAATGGGGGAAAAACTGACTTCATTGTTTGAAGAGGGCCATAACAACATATGTAGAGTTTTTACAAGACTTAATTAGGATTCCGACAGTAAATCCATGGTTTGTAGAAAACAAAGATGTTTGTCGTGAGGGAGATGCTCAAAGATTCATACGTTCACATATGGAGAAGTTAGGCGCAGAAATTGATATGTGGGAGCCGGATGTGAAAGCGTTGAAGAAATATGATGGGCAGCCTGGTTATTATGAATCTCACACTTTTGATGACAGACCGAATTTAGCAGCAAGAGTGAAAGGCACAGGTAAAGGTAAAAGTATCTTGTTAATGGATCATATTGATTGGTTAAACGAGGATTGGGCAAAGAGAAAAACTCATCCTTTACTTTCTATACCGTGTCAAGTGCTGGTCGGACAAATAAATGCCGGCGAATTTCCATCCACTTATGCAAATCAAGCAAATATATCATTCGATATCCCATACCTTCCTTCAGAAAGAGATAAGTTCGGTGGCGGCGGTAATGTCATGAAAGAGTTTGAAGACTTTATCCATTCTGTCAGCCAGACTGATCCCTGGCTTAGGGAAAATCCTCCTGAAGTAACTTGGATGGTAAATGCAGATTGTGGAGAAACGCCGGTCGATCATGAAATTGTTCAGCTATTCCTTAAAAACTTATCGGATTTGGGGTTGCCTTCTGTTGCTGAAGGTTGCTACTTCCATACCGATATGGGCTGGCAGGAAAAGGCGGGCATACCAACAGTGAATTTTGGACCCGGTGATCCAAAAGTAATACCTTATAATATAACTAGAATACGATATAATCATTTTAGTCTTCAGGGTCAGCCAAGGCCCGGAATTCAAAAATTACGTGAAGTGTTTTTGAATGTCGGTATAAAAAAACATTCGAAGGTAGGTTTGGTCGGTTATAAGTATTTTGAAGGTGAAGAGGTTGACGATGCATGCCATAGCTTTGATGTACCTGAATATATTGTAAAAGAATTATATGAAATAGCGGATAATAAATATGTATACAATTTTACTAAGGAACTAACAGGCCTGCCAAACGGCTTACGCATGAAAATTAGAACCGCAGAAGAAATTGCATATATTGATTATCAAGCAACGCAAGTAGCGAATGTAATTCGTAGACTAATAAAATCAGCTAAAGTTGGCATGTCGGAAACAGATTTAGCGAAACTGAGCAATGTTGGATTTACTCCTACCCCTATGTTTCCTATGGTGAATTTCGGAGCAGAATCAGTATCAAAAGGACTGGAAAGTCCTCGTCCGTTTAGCAAATTAACGATGGGAGATGTTATGAGTTTATGCTATGCTCTGCGAGGGTCTCTCTGCTGTAGAGCCGGTATTGGTGCTGTGGACAAAGATTCGGTTTTACCGGAGTTGCGCGATACTATTGAAGAATTCCTTATGGTTTATTGGAAAGCGATAGCATTATGGTATGAAACTATCAAAGTTGGGTGTAAAGGCGGAGAACTATTTAAAACAGTTAATTCTATTATTGGAGATCCAAAATTCGGAGTTGCTCTTAATCCCGGACATTACATAGGCACTGACGAATGGGTTAATTCATCCATATATGAAGATTCTCCAATCGAGATCCATAGCGGCTCACATATACAATGTGATATTATTGCAGCCGGTACAAATCCAGTGATAACTGCCATCTGCGAGGATACCGTAATTATTGCCGATGAACAGCTGCGTAACTCATTAAGAGATGAGTACCCTGAAGTATTTAACAAAATACAGCTTAGGCAGAAATTTATGCGGGAAGTCCTGAAAATTAATATTTGTGATGATGTTTTACCAATGAGTGAACTAAATGGTGTGATGTTCCCTTATATGCTTAACCCGGAGCTAATTTTTACATTCTGATAGAATAATTCTATTGATAGTTTTACGCCCGACTGAAATACAGGGTCGGGAAAGTGAGAAAGATCGTTCAAACTCTTTAATTTAAGTCTGAACAATCGCTTAATATCCCATGATCTTGCAGAAACGGAAGTGTGGAGTCCAA
>JAQVEI010000493.1 GCA_028697695.1 Lentimicrobiaceae bacterium | reverse complement strand
TTGAGGTTTTCCGTCAAACCGTTGATATGACTAGCTGCAACGTTATTGAAAATGTTATTGAGATTGTTATTGAATGTCTATAAAACACACTGTATATTTATGCTTTAAACATGCCGTTAAAAATGTTATTAAAAACGTTATTGAAAATGTTATTGAGGTTTTCCGTCAAACCGTTGGTATCACTGGCCGGAATGTTATTGAAAATGTTATTGAGTATCAAATAAATATTATAAACATTACTACATCAGAACAAAAAATAAAAATAAAGATCCTATTCAGGGCCCTCTTTCTTTCCATAAACTCTCTCGACCGCTGCCCGGTCCACGAACCATATACCAGCGATCTTTATACATTCCTCTTCTTTTTTGATGCGTTTTCTCTGGATGTCCTTGCGGATTGCACCACTGTATAAACCATATTCCTTTTCAGCAGTGCTTGACGGTATATAATTTTCTGGAATCATATTTCCTCCTTGACATTTTATTCCCTATAGGGTAAAATAAATTTAAGTTAAATATCGTACCTATAAGGAATTGGAGCAACTCAATACTCCATAGGCGGATATTCTAGATAAGCCGCCGTATCGTACCTATAAGGAGAGGTAAAGGCCCGCCATACATCAGCGGGCTTTCCTCATTTCTGGCTTGTATATGCCAATTCGAGCATCATGGCAATTGCATGTCTTTCTGCTTCCTTCTTGGCTTCTTCTTTTTCTTGTTCTTCGATATGCTCCTTGATGTAGTTGAGAGCAGTTTCGGGTGAAATATGTTCAGAATAGCTTGCTGGATGTGAATTGCACTGGCAAGTGCCTAATCCATAGTCGGAGGAGTTCCAACAGTTGATTTGCCAGAGTCGGAACAAAGCATCTTCATCGATGTACAGCGAACAAGTAGCTATATTTTCACCATACTGATTTTCAGCTGTTTCTAGTACAAGGACTTCTCCATATGTCAGGTCCTTGATGATTTGGTGGATCCGGCTTCCATCGTGCCGGAAGCTGCTAAAAAATTCTTCGGTCTGCTGCTCAATTTTTTCTCTTTCTATCATTTCGTCAAATTCATCCCTAGTGATGAATTTGTCATTGTTGATGAAAATGTTTTTCATCCCATCAATAAATCCTTCCGGTAAATCATTCCACTTTCTTCCGTATGCAGCTTCAATAAAGACAGGCACTGGAATGCAGTTCCATTCGCTATTTTCTTCACGAACTGCTATCAAATCATAGTAACCACTACCCCGGCTTTCTACATAATAAGTTTCAGTTTCGCTAGTGCGGTCAAAGTTCTCAAAAAACCTGATATTTTTCTCCTTAAAGTTTTCCTCAAAAACTTCAGTATTAATTTCACGACCTAATACTTTTGAATACATATAAATACCTCCTATAATTTATTTTTTTGAACTGGGCCGGATAAGCTCCGGCGGGCTTTCTATGCTAATGCATCCATGTCAATTCCGTGATGCCTACAAAATACTCCCCAATTGGAATATTGACATTCAGTAGTACCTTTCGGTCGGACTTCAATCTCAGGTCCATCTTCTGAAAGAATTTTCACTTCCCATTCTACGCCATCAGTGTCAGTGATGGTGTGTATTTCTTCGCCCAACAGTTCACCATCACTGACACTGATAGGTAATCCGTCCTCATGACAACATTCAGCTATAGGGAATATTTCGCTTTCAGCGCCGTAAATTGGCGGAAACCATTCTATAGTGCCGTTTTCGCAAATATAATATCCCCTGTCGTATGTTTCGCCATCTTTAACAAATACTTGATCTATATACCATTTTTTCATTTTCAACTACCTCCGTTCATCTTTTGCCACGCTTTCGTGGCTCTGATTATATTATACACATGCCCCGCTTGCGTGTCAATAGTTTTTTTAAAAATATTTAAACTTTTTTAAAAGTTTCGTACGACATTATTCGACATGCAGAGTCTGAAAATGGGCATAAAAAAAGAGCCCCGAAGGAGCTCATTATTAAGCCTTACAATATGAGCTTAACCTTGTATACCTTCTTTCACATTTTTTACACCGGAATCATCTAAAAACTTAATTATTGCATCCTGGACCTCTTTATTATGAGTTATAACCTCTACCTTTTTTTCATCTTTTATAAACCATGCGTGAAATCCTTCCGGACAGTCATATCCGTATTGAAGATAAAAGAAAATATAATTTTTTTGCTTCAATGCTGCAGCAAGAATATTCCACTTTTCTACTGTATCTATTATTCTTGGTCTCACAAAATCACCTTCCGTTTTATAACACCACTAAAAAAACAGCTTTATTCCAAAATATGCAACATAAAAAACCATTATAAAAATAAACCAAGGAACAAATTTTTTTAATCTTCGAGTTATTATTCCTTCATATTTGGGATCTTTAAGCAAATCTGCTCTAATAAAAAATATTAGAAAAAAGGACACTGGTATTAAACTTAACAAATAAGCAAGTTTAGCTGTCATATAGCAAACTCCCATAAAAATATTCTTTGAATTATTTATTTTCTTCAACGTTTATCTTTTATAATTATTATATTATATAATGTTGCAAACAGCAAACAATCCTGAAACTCTGTGTGGCTAAAGCCAGCAGGTTCTAACGTACTTTCCAACTTCTGCACTAACCCGAAAGCATAGTGCTACTAATTGGTTTCCGTTAGACTTTTACTACCAATTGTTCCTACGAACAAATTAACGGTAGTTTAGGCTCGTTTCAAAACCCATTATATAAACTCATATTACATTCTTTAATGCTTGCCTTACTTCACTATTATTTAATCTTTCAATTTCTTTATCGTGTAGTATTTTAAACCTCTCAAAATCTCGTTTACATTCTTCTTGATTAATATTGCATAAATCATCGTTAACGTGCTGTATTAAAAATGCACTATATAAATCCCTTTGTATTTTAATGCCGTTTAAAT
>JAQVEI010000492.1 GCA_028697695.1 Lentimicrobiaceae bacterium | reverse complement strand
TAAATAACCAAGCAATATCATCGAGTGCCGATAATAAAAGTACATCTACCTTCTTTTGATCCATTTATTGACGAACAGCCGACAATTTATCAGCACTGGTACGACCTGAATAATTTGTTGTCAATTCAAAAATAGGTTGGGTTGGCAACGCTGGACGATTTTTCCAAAGTTGCGCTATAAAGTTGTAGTTAATATTGAGTGTTAACCCATACACAGCCAAATCATCTTTGAGGCGTTTCAAACCATTGATAGAAAACATAGCAGGATTCACAGCTACTTGATCACCATGTTTTAATACACTGCCTAACCAAGTAACAATGGATGGTGTAGTCATAACGCCTTCTTTAAATAACGTTATACCTGTACCAGCAAGTTGTACTTCAGCTTGCAAAAAATAACGGGAGTCTGTCCACAATCCAGCCTTATCGGAAGTAACAACAGCTGTACCAGCAGAACCTGTAAAGCCTGAAATAAATTGACGTTCTTGCCAATGTTCTGCAATATACTCACTCGCGTGTGGGTCGGTACCCGGAACTATAACAGCCGCAATTTCTTGATGGGCCATGAGATTACGTAAATCTTTTAATCGCTCTTGTATCATCATAATTGTATTACTTTAAAACCTCTGACAAAGATAGTACAAATCATTATCAAAAAAAAGCTCCTACAAATTGTAGGAGCTTTTTTTTATTTAATTTCTAACTTTCCAATATTCCAAGTCTGATGAATTGGAGATGCAGGAGTTTTATACCAAATCAAACTCTTATATTTAAAAGCAATTTGTATAGTTTTACCTACATACGAAGTTAAGTCTTTAACCATTATTTTTTCGGCAGCACCATTTGGATAACCGGTTAATTCAACCTTGGTAAAACGATTGGCTACCACCAATGGATCCAAGAATGTTCCAGCAGATGCTTCTGCTTCGGTTAGTTCGGCTATATAAAAAGTTAACTCTTCCGAAGGATTTAAAGTTTCTAAAGCATTCAATGGAGTCCATGCAAGAATTTTTGCAGTAAACAATAAGGTAGCATAATCAACAACTGGAACACTAATGGCCTTTGAAACCAACCAACTTTCTTCTGTAGAAAGTGGATTTGGCAAAGAATCAGGAGAGTATGTCGATACACTTGTTGCCGACGCATATCTACTTCCACTAACGGTAGCACTTTTCCAAGTTGCCTTAGATGCAACAGCATGTCTATCGTGAAAATTGCTTGTTCCAGAACCAATAGCTGCCGTGAAGGTCTCTGAGAAATAAGGGTTGGTATTCACCATAAATCCTGCATCATTTTGCACATCAAAGAAACCTTTTAAATTGGCTAATTCTGCAATTGGTGCAAATTGTTCTGTACCTGCAGCCAAAACATCACCACAAAATTTCACTAAACGATTTTTTGAAGCGCCATTGGTAGCTTGTAAGCCCAATTGAGTTTGCCAGTAAGGTATATTAACAGTAACCAAGACCATTTTGGCTGATTCTGTTTCATTAGGTGTTTCTGCTATCAATAAAGTGGTATTAGTGCTATAAGGTGCTTCTACTTGAAGAGGATTTTCAGAAGTTGCATCATAACATCCTACTATATAACCTTGAAACCAAATATTTTTCCAGTGTTTTGTTTCTGTAGAATTCAATGGATGAAGTCTATCAGTGGTCATTTTAGCCAAATTCAAAAATTCTGTAGTTGAATAAGGATACTCTTTTATCCCCTTTTGCGTATCAATACCTGCAAAAGGATCCTCCATTTTCTTATCATCACAAGACACTAAAAAAGCGCTCATCATGACAGATAATAGTACTAATATAAAATAGTTATTTTTCATAATTACTTTTTTTTGTTTAAGGTTACAATTAATATTTTGGATAAAATACATCATCCGCATGCCACAAATCACCTGCTTTCACAGCTCTAAAAGACTCTTCACCAGCCGATTGACCAATACGATAATAACCAGTGGCCGTTGCTCTTAATTCGAGATCTTTTAATGAACGGATAGTTATAGAAAATGATTCATTCATATAACCAACGTTTTTACCTTTATCACAATACACGCCAACAATACCAACAATATCACCTTGGAATTGACCTACTACGTTAGCGCCGCTAGTTGGTGCATCGTAAATAGGACTAGGAATTGTAGCTTCGGCAAACTTAGCATACTCACTAGTAGAAATAGACATCCATTTAGTTGGTTCACCTACTGTAGCAATATCACGGCTTTGTGGATACCCTTGCGATTTATAAGATTCTGGAGCAAAGATGCTCGCTTTTTGTCTCCATTGTGCTAAACCTGCCTCAGAACTATCAGTTGGAGCTGCTAATTCACAAATTGGTTTTACGGTGTAAGCATAATCATCTTCTCCTGTAGGTCCACCAGAACGTTGTGTGAAATAAACGTTTTTAAGGCGTACGAAACGGCTTGCTAATTGTGCTATACTTTTATATCCTGCTTCACTTGGTGTATAATAAGGAGCTACCCAACCTGTAATAGTTGAAACCTCCATATCTTCTACTACTAGTTTACTTTTATCAGGAGCTTCTATGAGTTGAACTGCTTTTTTGAAGATAGGCAATGGAATACGACCTGGTTCCCAACCAACTTTTGCGCCAGTAGCGCCAGGTTGCCAATCAGGCTCTTTATCTGTATTAAAATAAGCTACACCCAATTGTACTTGAGCAGCATATTTTCCAAGTACTAATCCGTTACAACGAATAGCCACTAATTGTCCAATAGGATAAATACCGGACAAACTACCAGCATCAACAGACAATTTTAATCCTTGTTCTGGATGTAACTCATCTTGAATAACCAATGTTTTATAGATATTACCAGCCACGTCTTCAGATACGATACGACCACGAATGATAATAGCATTTGACTCATCAGCATTTAACGCAGGTAACGTATCGAGACTAAATACACCTGTATT
>JAQVEI010000491.1 GCA_028697695.1 Lentimicrobiaceae bacterium | reverse complement strand
CTGTAATCAGGATAGTCTTTAATATAGATGGTTACCGTATCCATCAACTCACCACAGATGGATGAATTAAATGCGATTTCTACTGTTTCAATTTCATTCTCAGGAATACTGTCACTAATGGGATTAATGGTCAGGCGGGTCATGGTATCTCCCTGTGGAATGATGATAAAATCGGGTATTAAATCATAATCCACTCCATTTTCGGCTGTACCACTAATCAGGATATCTATGCGATAATCAGTCAGCGCCTTCTGAAATAACTTAAAATCAATATAGGCACTGTTGCAGCCCTCTACGGCGGTATCAACCACGGCATGGGTATAGGCCACATTAGCTGCAAGACCTATGCTTGAAAAGCTATTGGCTTCCAGAAAAACTCCGGAATCCAATATATCATCAGAAGCATCGGCAATAGCCAGTTTAATGTGATAGGTTTCGCAGGGAACTACATCTGCTCTTGCTGTAAGTACGGTAGTAAAACCATCATATTGAATATAGGGATTTGCAGTGGGTGTAGTTCCTGTGCCATTGTTAACATAATACTGGCAGTTTTTGCAAGGGCCATTGTTGTTGCTACCATTATTGATATTGTTGATGGATACAGGTGCAGAAGGCAGGGTGTTGGGTACTATGGCAATATTTTTGGCACCATTGGGAAAACCCGCAGGAGAAGAATACGGCCCGGAAATATTGGGCCCGCTGATAAAGAAACCAAATACATCGTTGATGGAGTTCACATATTCGGGATACTCCTCTGAGCCAAACACATATCTAAACTCCACTACATTACTTTGCGGAATAAAATCAAACTCCAGGACACTGGCGTCTTTGGTGTTTTGCCCACATAACGTACTAAGATCAGCATCACCGGCCATATTCATTTTTGAACCTTTAGAGGGTGAATTGTTGGGACCTTTGGAATTACCGGCTGCACCCGATGCGAGAATAATGCCTGAATTGATGCCAAGATTTGATTTGCCGGAAAAAGAGCCCCTGGCTGCTATGGCGCCCTTATAGGTGATGTTGCTGGTTTCTATTCCGTTTCCAACCAGTATCTGCCTTACCAATACTTCGGGATCAACACCTTCAACAACGGAATAATCAGGAAAAATTTGTGCCTGCAAGGCTGATACTGAAGTTAAAAAAACAAACAACAACAATACTGAATAAATTCGTGAGGGTAGTTTCAGCAAACGATTGCGCATTAAGGAACAAACACTTTGGACTGGCATGATTTTCATAATATTGCATTTAAGCAGATGGAAAGTCGAAAAGAAAATTAAAATCCCGTATCCACAAAAATATACAAATTTTGTATTCTGCCAACAAAAATATGTTTTGACAGCCGCAAAACGGAGCAGCCAATTGAAGTTTGGCGTTTAAAAACAGATAAAGCAGTCAAAATATGCAGAAAAGATGTAATTTTAGGCCAAAATATTTATTAACTTCTTATTATGGAAAAATTAGCACAATACCTTGAAACGCACAAAGAGCGGTTTCTTGAAGAACTTTTTGGATTAATCCGTATTCCTTCCATCAGCTCGATCAATGATCATAAACCTGACATGCATCGTGCGGCAGAATACTGGAAAGAAAGCATTTTAAAAGCCGGAGCCGACAAAGCCGAGATAATTGCAACGGCCGGAAATCCGGTTGTATATGGAGAAAAAATGATTGATGCCTCACTGCCAACCGTTCTGGTATATGGGCATTATGATGTGATGCCTGTTGATCCGCTTAACCTGTGGGACTCTCCTCCTTTTGAACCAGAGGTACGTGAAGGAAAAATATATGCACGCGGGGCTGATGATGATAAAGGTCAGGCGTTTATGCACGCCAAAGCATTTGAAGCTATGGTAAAAACCGGTAATCTTACCTGCAATGTTAAATTTATGATTGAAGGTGAAGAAGAGATTGGCTCTCCCAACCTGGAGCAGTTTTGTAATGACCATAAAGAGATGCTTAAAGCAGACATCATTCTTGTGTCCGACACCAGCATGATTGCTCAGGATATTCCCAGCATTACAGTAGGTTTGCGCGGATTGGCTTACCTCGAAGTGGAAGTTACCGGACCCAACCGCGACCTGCATTCTGGTCTTTTCGGCGGAGCTGTGGCCAATCCAATCAATATATTGTCGCAAATGATAGCCTCTCTTACTGATGAGAAAAATCATATTACTATTCCCGGATTTTATGATAAAGTCATTGAGTTGAGTGCAGAAGAACGTGCCGAGATGGCCAACGCTCCTTTTAATGAGGAGGAATATAAAAAAGCCATTGACGTAAAGGCACTTCACGGTGAACAGGGCTACTCAACCAACGAACGCACAGGAATAAGACCTACCCTGGATGTTTGCGGCATATGGGGAGGATATACCGGTGAAGGCGCTAAAACAGTACTACCTTCTAAGGCATCGGCCAAAATATCCATGCGCCTGGTTCCCGACCAGGACCATGAAGAAATTGCTGAACTGTTTAAAAACCATTTTGAAAGCCTGGCTCCTGCTTCCGTCAGGGTAAAGGTTACCCCGCTTCATGGCGGCCAGGGTTATGTGTCGCCTACCGATACCATAGCTTACCAGGCAGCCAGCAAAGCCTATGAAACCACTTTTGGTAAAAAACCTATACCCGTGCGCAGTGGCGGAAGCATACCCATAATTTCTACCTTCGAAAGGGTGTTGGGTATAAAATCCATTTTGATGGGCTTTGGCCTCGAATCTGATGCCATACATTCACCCAATGAAAATTATCCGCTCTTTAACTTCTATAAAGGTATTGAAACCATTCCCTGGTTTTATCAGTATTTTAAGGAAATGAGCAGATAACAACTTGTTATATGCATTCATATTTAACGAAATGGGTTCGCGCAGCAAGGTAATCCTGCCATTTTCGCCGCGTAAACCTGTTTTGTGAACTTCCACGCGAAATTTTT
>JAQVEI010000490.1 GCA_028697695.1 Lentimicrobiaceae bacterium | reverse complement strand
CCCTGAGCTCTGCGCCCTGCGCCCTGTGCCCTGCGCCCTGTGCCCTGTGCCCTGTGCTTGGTAGCATGCCGTTCTTTGGACTACCTGGCGGCAACTGCTTCATTCGCGGAAGGCTTAGTGAAGGTGGAAAATATGTCTTAAGCACGACAAAAAATATTACTTATAATTTAAGGTATATTTTTTGGAAGGGAATCAAAAATTCAATTAATTTTAAAGCCATAAGCAATTAATTAATGCTTAAATTCATACAGAAATTAAAAAATGCAGACTAATTCAACTAATTAACTCAAGTTGCTAGCTATAACAATATACAACAATGACTTGCAATCTCGAAAAACGACTGATATCAACATGTTACCTGGAGTTTTCAACCTTGGAAAGGTGATATGCTTGCGTAAATACGAGGTTGATTAACCTTATACCGTAAATTATTAACAATAAGCGTATTGAGCGTAGTTTTCATTTGGTAAAAATAGAATAATCCTCCAGATTAAGGTCGGCAAACCAATAAAATCTGAAGGATTATGATTAATAAATGTATTGCAATTTACGTATTTATTGATGATCTGCTCAAAGATATTGAACACAATGAACCTACAAATAGAAATATGTCTGATGCAGAGGTTATTACAACAGTTCTTGTTTCGGCAATATATTTCTCTGGTCATCATGAAAAAGCCATGAGCTTTATGAGGTCTACTGGGATGATAAATCATATGCTGAGTAAAAGCAGGTTCAACCGGCGATTACACCTGATTCGTGAGCTGGTTGTCGATCTGTTTTTCCAGCTATCCGCCTTAATTAAGAAACTGAATATCAGTTCTGAGTACTCTATTGACAGTTTTCCCGTACATACTTGTGACAATATCCGTATCGCAAACTCAAAGCTAATACAGGGAGAGATTTATCGGGGCAAGAAAGTGTCAATGCGCAGATACTTCTATGGGTACAATGTTCATGTTCTTTGTACAGGGGATGGGATACCTGTAGAATATACCTTCTTGCCAGGCAGATCGCATGATTCAAATGCACTAAAGCAAATGCCTTTACAACTCCCTTCAGGCAGTATAATATATGCCGATAGTGCCTATACAAACTATTCCATTGAAGAAATGTTGAAAGATGCTGAAAACATCGATCTGTTGGTAGCCAGAAAATCTGACTCAAAAAGAAAACATGAACCTTATGTGGAGTATCTGATATCATCTATGAGAAAAAGAATCGAGACTACCTTTAGTGAAATCTCCAATTTCTTGCCGAAGAAAATACACGCTGTCACTGAATTCGGATTTTTGTTGAAAGTGGTGATATTCATTTTTGGTTATACGATCTCTAGAACAATTTTATAAATAGCAACTTGAGTTAATTAACTTATTATAAGATGATATCTGATAAAAATCAAATAGTTAAAATCCTTCTAAAGATTCTTATATTATTTCTTGTTTCTTGTGGAAGTAATCAAACTGAATTAATTAAAATAGATCCTACAGTCTTTATTGACAAAGAAATATCATTGTCCCAAATTGCAGATGAAATACGTTATATTCCATTAGATAATTCCATTAAATTTGGACTTGTCTTTTCAATAGAAGTTTCAGATAAACATATCTTTATCTCCGCTAAAGATATCGGGATACTGGTTTTTGATCTGAATGGGAAATTCATTACAAAAATAGGAGATATAGGAAGAGGGCCCCAGGAATACGTATACTATCTTCGGTTTGCTGTAGACGATAATGAAAATATCTATATTAGGGATTCATTCAAAAGCGTTAAAATTTTTTCAATAAATAATTTGCTTGTTAGAACAATTGTTTTTCCTGACAATGATGCTTATTTTGACGACATTGAATATTTTAACTCGATGCTGTTTATCGCGAACTCATCCTTTGGAGATTCGAAATATGACTGGATCATTTTAGACACTTTAGGTAATGAATTAATTAAGAAGCCAAATTTCATACCAAATTTCCCTTCTAACCTTGGAGCCTGGGTAGGTTGTTATAAATATGATAAAAATATTTACTATTGGAATAGCTATAATGATACAGTCTTTTGTATCAACCCTGATTTTAACTATCACCCTGTTTTACTGTTTAGCCCGGGAAATCACAGGCTTCCCCGATCACCAATAAATGATTTTTCAAAATTATCTTATTATATGCAGCCGCATTCATTATTTGAGACAAAACAGTTCTACATTTTCAAATATTTTTTTGACGGCAGAGAAGCTATAGCTTTTATCAATAAAGAAAATAAAGAGACATTTGCTGTTCCATTACAACGCGATGATTCCGGATATGGAAAGTATATTGGAGGGATCAGTAATGATTTTGATAATGGCCCGGATTTCCAGCCGTTTTGCTGTTTAGAGAAGGAACAGGGGGAGTATTTTTTAGGATTAGTAAATGCCTTTGAGTTCACATCACTAAAATTAGACCTATCAGGGGAAAATTATGGAAACTCTAACGTGATGGAAATTGTCAATAAGATAAATGAAACAGACAATCCGGTTTTGATGCTTGTAAGATTGAAGCAGTGATTCAAGATGTTTTGCAGGCTACGTATCCGACGTAAGGAGGAGACGTAGTACCCGAAAGCGAAGCGACTCGGGATCATGCAGGTCATGCTAATTGTGCATTCCCTGCTAGACTTATACGATCCCGGGCGATAAAAAGCATGCTGCGCGGCATGGAAAACAGATTGGTACATACTGAATATTGAGGAAATGTTTCTGTAATTTAAAAACAATCATTATGAAGAAACTTGGTAAATTGCAAATCAATCCTGAAAGATTGATAAAAAATGAAGAGTTGATTTCTCTTAAGGGAGGTACTAACTGCTGGTGCTTCCAAAAAGAAAATGGAGATGGTGATGTTTGCATAACTGGTGCTGCAAGCAGTGCCGATGAATGTAATATTATGTGTGAAGCAATTAGA
>JAQVEI010000489.1 GCA_028697695.1 Lentimicrobiaceae bacterium | reverse complement strand
ATGTACTGATGCAGTTCAGTAATAAACAAATACAAACCGGAAAGCTGCTTGTTAGGTAACAAATATCATAGTTAGATTTTAAACATATAGCTAAGTTGACTATAGCTAATTTAGTCGCAGAAAAAAAAGGATTTAATAAACAATTAAAAATTTGGGTTATGAAGAAGATTTTATTTTTAACAGTTTTAACATTTATTGGATTTCTAATCCAGAATAATCAGCTTTTAGGAGCAACCGGTTGGTTTCAAGATTACATTATAATCAATTCCAATAATATTGGAGATTCTTATTATTGGATCGGATCAGACCCTAGTTTTGGTACTGAGTTTAATTCGCATAATTTTGGCACAGTCTCTAGTTTAGTAATTACAGGAGCAGATATGAGGTATTGGAGTGATACACAAGATAGAGGTGGAGGCTCGTTTTATTATAAAATTACTCTACAAGATGGAATTACTGATATAGTTGGATTTACAGAAGTCATATGGAGTCAAAACCATTTGGGTGGCAATGATTATCAAGGTATTTGGACTGGAAATATTGATTTGCTAACTTTAGGTTTGGAATCTAACACTTCTTATAAACTACATATCTATGCAAAGAGTTGGGACACAGGGTCAGGTCAAGGAGATATATATTTAAGCAATGGCGGAGCAAATTATGTAGCCTCATTTACCACATTTAATGCAGATACTGAGTGGGATGGTTCAGAAAGTACTAGCTGGAGTGAAGTCAACAACTGGTCAAGTGGAATACCAACTAGCGGTCAAAGTATCTGGATATCAAATAGTTTATCAAACTACCCGATTATTAATACAAATGAACAGGTTACCTTAAATAATGCTGTTGTATCAAACAATGCATCATTAACCATCAAATCCGACGCCACAGGCACCGGTTCATTGATTGTTAATGGCACCGTTTCAGGTGATGTGACAGTTGAGCGATACATAGCAGCTGCAAGCTGGGCTTCTGGTACTGATGGCTGGCATTTGCTTTCGTCACCGGTTGCCTCGCAAGCGATCTCAGGAGTATGGACCCCGGATGGTAATTCAAGTAATAATTACGATTTTTATGCCTGGAATGAAGCGAATAACATCTGGGTGAACCATAAGAATACAACCACCTCACCAACTTGGACAGAAACAAATGGTGATAATAATTTTACAGCTGGCAGAGGTTATATTGTAGCCTACCAGGCTGAATCTACTAACACCTTTACAGGTACACCAAACAAAGATGATGTATTAGTGAATACACTTACAAGAACAACCGGAGCATATGTGGATGCAAATGATGCTGGCTTCAATGTATTGGGCAATCCATTCCCAAGTGCCATTCAGTGGAATGATGGCAACTGGACATTAACTAATATAAGTACAACAGCTAAATTGTGGAATAGTGGCAATAAGTCTTATGATGATTTGGGCGCGAGTGGCATTATTCCTGCACATAATGGTTTTGTAGTGCAGCTAACAAGTGGAACAACCGGTTCAATTACTATACCTGCTGCCTCCAGAACTCATAGTGCTACTAACTGGTATAAAACGAACGAAAATCAAAGAATCAAACTCATTGCACGTGAAGCGGATGGTTCTTCAGCTCAGAGTTCTAACCTTGTTCTAAACGAACAGGCGACTGACAGCTATGATCCAATTTATGATGCGATTTTCCTGCCGGGATATGCACCACATTTTTACAGCATGAAGGAAAGTAAAAACCTATCAACTTATGCGATCAGTGATTTTGATGAAGAAATGATGATTCCATATGGTTTTGTTTCTAATGGGGCAACATCTTTTGAAATTGAACTAATTGAGTCAATTGATAATCAACCCATCTTCCTCACCGACAACAAAACCGGCACTATCCACAAGCTGAGCGAAAACCCTGTTTACTCCTTCACCGCCTCCGAAGGCGACTCCCCCAACCGTTTCCTCCTGCACTTTGGTATGGTAGGCCTTGGCGAGCAGGAGCAGGCATCCACTTTGCAGGCGTACGTAGTGGATAACCGCTTGTATGTGAACAACAGCCTGGAACAGGCGCAGCTGGCCGTTTACGACCTGCAGGGTCGTTTGGTGGCTGAGCAATCGCTCAATACAGCTGGTTTGCAGGCACTGCCACTGGATCTGCCTGCCGGTGTGTATATCGTAAGGCTCAACAACGCCAGCGAAAGCCGTGCCGTAAAAATCAATGTACAATAACATAAAAAGATACAAACCATGAAAAAAATTATCGTAACAGCTTTGTTTATAATGAGTTTAGTTTTTGCAACCGTTAGCCTTATGGCGCAAGGAGCACCTCCGCCGCCACCTGACGGACATGGCGGAAGCACCAATCAGCCGGCCAATGAAGGAGGCGGAGCTCCCATCGGTGGTGGACTGGGCATTTTATTGGCACTGGGTGCTGCCTATGGCGGAGGGAAAATCTACAAAAACTGGCAGCAAAACAAGCTGGAAGAATAGTGTAATATTCAACTGAAAACATTAGAATCTCCTCTTGGCAACGGCCGGGGGGAGATTTTTTTTGCCCTTACTCGCATGGCCAATACGAAATCATTTACCGATCCAATGAAATCACAATCCTTAATAGAACGATTGTAGGTTCTGCTGAAAAACACCTGACACATTGATACAATTTATTTGCAGGGAACTGGATAGAACCTGCTGCAGGATTTTCAAATGAAATCACCACAAATCTTTACAGTACATGGAAAAATTTGATCTAAAACCATTGAAAATAAAATATCTGTCAATTTTTTTGGCTTTTTAAACCTGAGTTTTTATCTTTGAGGTTTCGATAAGTCTTTCTCATGGAGAAAGCCAAAACCAAAACCCGGCTTGATCAAGGCATAAAATCATATAAACAGCTGAAAAATAAAAACTTGTGAACCAATTTTACCGCACAATTAATATACAAAACCAAATTCCAATCTTATGAA
>JAQVEI010000488.1 GCA_028697695.1 Lentimicrobiaceae bacterium | reverse complement strand
CCAAACCGGGCTCATCAGAAAGCGTGGAGGCACTTCTCCCGTGAAACGTTCGACAACGATTTCCGGATTGAGACGCTCGATAAACTTTACAATAAACTCAATATAGGATTCAAGTGTGAACAGGTTGAAATTTGAGGGGTACTCCCGGTATTGCCGGGCCATAACTGTATCTTTCACTATCTGCAATTGATGCAGTTTTAAGGTAGTAAGTGGGAGCTGTGAAATTTGCGAAGCTCTCTCGAGCATTTCATGCTGTGATTCTCCCGGCAGCCCAAAAATTAAATGAGCACCTGTATGAATGCCCAGTGCAGCCGTTTTGCGAATCATTTCTGCCGCGGATGCATAAGTGTGACCACGATTTAACTTTATCAGGCTGTGTTCATTGGTGGTTTCCACCCCAAATTCTATAATTACATAATGATTTTTGGCCAGTTCACTAAAATAATGCAGTTTTTCAGCATCCATGCAATCCGGACGGGTGCCAACCACCACGCCGATAACCAGTGGATGGCTTAAAGCCTCACCATATATTTTCTGCAGCTTTTCTATCGGGGCATAGGTATTGGAATAGGTTTGAAAATATGCCAGATACCTCATCGCACGACGATAGCGTACTTTGTGAAACTCAATGCCTTCATTTATTTGCTGAGTTATGGGTTTTGCAGGGTCGCAATAGGATGGATTAAATGCCTTATTGTTGCAATATGTACAGCCCCCGTACGCAATGCTGCCGTCCCGGTTGGGGCAGGTAAAGCCGGCATCAATGGACACTTTTTGCACCCGGCTTCCAAAGGTTCGTCTGAAGTATTCATTGTATGAATTGTATCGTTTGCCTGAAAATTTTTCCATTGACACGAACAGCTTAGATGACACAGGCTGCCGGTGAACCGGCAGCCTGCATAAACTCTATTGCAAATATTCTATGAGGAACCTTATTTTGCAACTCTTTCAAGCCATTTCAACATAAACAACATGGTAAACATTGAAATTAAACACGCCACCACAAATACTGACCAGGTCATCCAAATGGGAATACTATCATATAAGATTGCACCAATGAACAGCAACTGATTTCCAATGGCAGTAGCACCCAACCATCCGCCTTGCATAATACCCTGGTACTGTGGGGGAGCCACTTTGGATACAAAGGATATTCCCAGCGGACTGATAAACAATTCGGCTACGGTAAGAATAAAATAAGTACCGATGAGCAATAAGGGCGTAACACGCTGTACATCCGAAAGGCCACCCATGGCGTCAACCTCTGATTTAAGCGGCAGACCCATGGAACCTACCATCATCAATACGTACGCCAATGCAGCGATAAACATACCAATAGCGATTTTCTTTGGTGTGGAAGGCTCTTTGCCACGTGCACGCAGCCAACCAAAAATGGCCATAATGATGGGCGTTAACGTTACAATAAAGATTGGATTGATAGACTGGAATATCTCGGCACCCTGTATGGTTACCAAACCCAGATTAATGACAATACCGCTAAGGTTGGTATAATCTTTGGCAAAGAAGGTAAGAGTTAAACCATTTTGATGAAATGAGAACCAGAAGAAGATAACCACTCCAAAAACAGCAAATAAGGCGTACAAGCGTTGTTTCACCTCTTTAACATCCATAACAACTAGATCGGGGGCGGTATCTTTGCTGAGTTTTTCAACTTTGGCAGCCGGAGTTGGGAAAGCACGCTTATTTAGCAGGTAAATAGTAATAGAAACTGCCATAGCTACTATTGCTACAGCAAATGCATAATGGAAACCCGTTGTAAAAACGTTCAAATAACTGTCCACAAATTCGCCAATATTGGTAACCGAACCATTGAGGGAAACTTCATTGGCTAAAGTGGTCAGGCGCTCCTGTGCTTCGGGAGTAAGTGTACCTTCAAGATACCCGTGACAAAGTTCAGGCAAACTGGCCTTATACTCGAAGTTGTGTTTCAACAACCACCAGTTACGGATACCTACAGCAAACAACGGAGCAAACAAAGCACCAACATTGATAAACATATAAAACAATGAGAAACCGGAATCTCTCATTTTACCAAATTTCTCATTGTCGTACATCTGTCCAACCAGGGCTTGCAAGTTTCCTTTAAACAATCCATTTCCAAAAGCGATGGTAAAAAGGGCAAAGCATGAAATCACGAGGTACAATATCTTATTTGGCACAGGTGTAGGCGTGGGAAAGGCAAGCATAAAATAACCAACTGCCATAACTACCAGTCCAACGAGGATGGTTCCTTTATAATTTCGTGTTTTGTCTGCAATTAATCCCCCAATAAAAGCCAGGATATAAATAGAGAAGTAAAAGATGGAATAGATCAATCCGGCATTGGTACCCGATAATCCAAACTTCGCCTGCAGAAAAAGCACCAGGATAGCCATCATGGTGTAAAAGCCGAACCGCTCTCCCATGTTGGCCAGAGCTGCTGCCAGTAGTCCTTTCGGATGATTTTTGAACATAGTGAAAAAGTTAATTAATGAATAAAAGTTTCTTGAGTTGTGCGTTTTGGGGAGCAAAAATAACCAAAAAATTCAGCTATCCAAACAATTAACTGAATGGCGGTAACATTAATTACACTTTAGAATTTTAATCTTAGCTGTACTTTTACTTCTGATTTATGGTTTCCCTCAATAAGATCAAGGCCTGAGCCTACAGTTTGCCGGTTGGAATACTGCGAAATTGCATATCTGAGCCATACATCCACATTTCGGCCCAGGTCCAGCCGCGCCATCAGGTAAAAACGATTCCCCTTGTAGTAGTAGGCAGGAATAGAGAATGCATACAAAACGTCACTTTCGTAAGCATACATACGTTCGTTGTAAGTGTCGGTATCAAATACTGCATACCGCATATTCAACAGCCAGGGTTTATTTTCAGGGCTCCAGATAACATCCTGATAAACTAGGAATCCCCTCCTGTTTTCAAATC
>JAQVEI010000022.1 GCA_028697695.1 Lentimicrobiaceae bacterium | reverse complement strand
AACTACACTATTGCGGGAGAAAAAGCGCACAAAACCAGTGCCTCATTTGCATATTTCGGGTTAAATAATCTTGTAGCGTCATTAAGAAAGATAGAGAACAACACGCTGCGCAAGAATAAACCTGAGATAGCAGCTATGGAAATTGAAAAAATTAAGACAAGAATCAAAGAAATCCACAATCAATCAGAAAAGTTAATGAAAACATTATGAGTAGTAACATAAAAAATAATTTTTTCATCTGAGCAGGATGTATTACCAGCTTAAAGTAAAAATTCTTAATTTTACGTTTCAAATTTTATTCTTAATCCAACTAAAAACATGGCAAAGATCCTTATTATAGATGACGATACATTTATCAGCGAGATACTTCGAAAGCATCTGGTTAATCATAATTATGAAGCCGAAGTAGCCCTGAATGGTAAAAAAGGTATCGAACTGTTCAATAAGGCGAAATTTGATCTGGTAGTTTGCGATTTCAGGCTTCCGGACAGCAGTGGAATGGAGGTTCTTAAGCAAATCAGGAGTTCCAGGCAGGATGTGCCTGTTATTATTATTACCGCTTATGCTGATGTGCGCATGGCAGTTAAACTCATGCAAATGGGTGCAAGTGATTATATCACCAAACCCATTCATCAGGAGGAATTTATTTTACTTATCAACCGGCTGCTTCACCATCAACAGTCAGTTCAGATTCCCGGCCGGGCCGAACAACAACCTCAGACATCGTATCAACAAGTCGACTTCGTTACGGGCAAAAGTGAGCAGATAAAGCATGTGCTGGAACTCAGCCGCAAGGTGGCTCCCACGAATATTTCAGTCTTGATTAAAGGCGAAACAGGCACCGGTAAGGAATACATTGCCCGATACATCCATGAAAACAGCGCGAGGCGCAAAAAACCCTTTGTTGCTATTGACTGTGGCGCTATACCCGGCGATTTGGCCAATAGTGAACTATTTGGTCACATTAAAGGTTCCTTTACAGGTGCGATAACCGATAAGGAAGGCGTATTTCAAAAGGCCGATGGCGGAACGTTGTTTCTTGATGAAATAGGCAATTTGAGTTACGAGATTCAATTAAAACTGCTTAGGGCAGTCCAGGAAAGAGTAGTGACCCGGTTGGGAGATACCCGGGCTCAAAAAATTGATATCCGGCTGATATCTGCCACCAACGAAGACCTGGGCGATGGCATAAAAGACAGATCATTTCGCGAAGATCTCTTTCACCGGATTAATGAATTTTCCATAGATCTTCCTGCCATTAGAGACAGAGGCCCCGATGTAATATTATTTGCCGAACATTTTATTAAACTTGCCAACGAACAGCTTAATCGGAATATAATCGGCCTCTCGCCGGAAGTTGAACAGATTTTCATGTCTTATTCCTGGCCGGGGAACCTACGCGAACTGAATAACGTTATTAAACGTGCAGTTCTTATGTCGCCCGGCATGCGTATCGAAAAAGAGGTACTCCCTCAGGAAATTGCTTTTCCGCCAGTGCCTGTTCATGCAAATGAGCAAAATAGTGAAACAAAGTCTGATTCCATTTTAAAAAATGCCATGTGGGATATAGAACGCCAGCTCATTATAAAAACCATTTTAGATGCAGGTTACAATAAGTCCAAAGCTGCCCGTTTGCTTAAGATTGACCGGAAAACACTCTACAATAAAATTAAACTTTACCAAATTGATATTTAATCTTTTCCCAAAAATTAAACATTTTGGATCGTTTGTTGAAGAACTTATCAGAAACTGAATGAGGAATGAAAGAAATGAAACAATATAATCGAATATTCTTTGTGGACGATGATATTGAGCTGGCAAATCATTTTAAAAAGACACTGAAAGAAAAACAACTGGAAGAAAACCTTATCCATGCCGGTAATGGAAAAGAGGCCATTGCATATCTTAAAAAGGCGGATGAGTCAGAGTTACCGGATTACATCTTGTTGGATTTATATATGCCAACAATGAGTGGTTTTGAATTCCTGGAAAAGTACAATAGAATTAAGTCAATTCACGACAAAATTGAAGTGTATGTTTGCAGTTCATCACGCAATAAAGCCGACAGGGATGAAGTAATGACCTATCCTTTTGTGAATGCATTTCTTGAAAAACCTATATCAGAAGATTTTCTGGAAATGCTTATAAATGAAACCTAAAACCTGGTGATCATAAACTACAGAGTGAGTACCCAGATCCACACCATAATTTAGTCTTCTTTAATTAAGCCCGGTAGGGCTTTTTTTATTCATCAACCATACATTGCATTAAATCAGTCAAATAGCTGCGTTATGCCATATTTTTAAATGTTTGGCATTATTTTACATATGCATTATCATCATAATTAAAAAACAATCCATCATGAAAAAAATTAAACTCACATTATCATTTTTCAGCCTGATAGCAATGGCTGCATTTATTTCATGTCAGCAAACCAAGCATGAAACTGCTGTTGATCGCGCCGATGAACGTCTGGAAGCATTTCAGGACAAGCTCGACAGTATTTCTGAGGATGATCCCGGGTTTGGCGATAACCTGAAAAGAGAGTTAAAGGATTTTGAAAATTCCATAGACCAATTGGCCAGGGACATGGAAAACGAAACGGACGAAGCCGCTGCCAAATCAAAAGCAAAAATTGCCGAGATTAAGCGTGAAACACGCGAACTTGGAGATAAGTTGAATCAATGGAGTTACAATGCAAGCGATAGCATTGATAGCCTTGGCAGTGAAATCAAGGAAAGCTTTAGAGAATTGAAGCGTTCACTGCGCCGGCATACCCAGGATGATGACAATGATTGGAATAACAATCAATAAATAATAATTTTTTAATACTTGGCACTATGGCGGCAAAAACAATCATCCAGGAATTAAAAAAACATCACGACGAAATGCGTGATTTGGTAAAAGAAATCAAGAAGAATAAACCTGAAAAATTCATCTTACTCAAAAAACATCTTGACATTCACCATGAATTAGAGGAAGATTTACTATTGGCCCAGCTAAATACTAAAAAGGACATTAAAGATGAATCACTTGAATCACAGGAAGAGCATTTTGTACTAAACATCCTGCTTCTTGATTTGAAAGATTTCCCCAAGGATCATGACCGGTGGATGGTGAAATTTAAAGTTTTCGACGAAATTCTGGATCATCACCTTACCGAGGAGGAAGAGGATTTATTTCCTGATGCAGAAGAGAAACTGGACAAAAAACTACTTGAAGATTTGGGCAAGCAATTTGCCGAATTAAAAAAACAGCGTCTTTCTGCAGCTATGGAAACAAAAGATGAAAAAAAATGACGGTATTAATAATAAAGTGGCCGTATGGTATGGCCACTTTATTATTTCAACTTCAAATGTCTGCACAGGCCTGTGTAGTGTCTGGATAAAAAGCCACATAATTTTTCCGGGTAATTTATGAAAGATCAACCCATGTTAAAACAAGTATCATGAGAATTGTAATTGTACTTATGCTATCAGCCGTTTTAGGCTTTTCATGCACAACCTCTAATCCTGAAGCAAAGTCGACCACAGAAATCGATCTTCAAGAGAAGACTGGCATGGATAGCATTACTGAATATTGTTACCGGATGGAGCAACCTTTCGAAAATGAGAAAGGAAAAGTTGATCAACTCGAAATGCGTCTGGTTATTGATAACGATAAAGTAACCGGTCATTACAACTGGCTACCCGTATATAAGGACAATCGTCAGGGAAGCATTACAGGTATACTTCATGATACAATTATTCTGGGAAAATACTTTTTTGAGCAGGAAGGAGTGAAAGACACCGCTGATATTCAGATATTAATGAGAAACAATGGAATAGCAATAAGTTCAGACAGGAAAGAGCTGGGTCTTGATGCAACCCTTCCCCTGGTAGATTGTAAGCCCATTGAAAACCCGGAGTAATCAACTAATTTTCCCCCAGTCGTAAATAGGCTGCTGCAATTGACGTAGCAGCGGTTGATTTTCCGGAGATTGGAGTAAAGGATCTACGGACAATATCCTATGTGCCATTTCCCGGGCAATTTTCAACAACTTTTCATCTTTAACAATGCTGGCCAATTTTAACCCTACAAGGCCGCTTTGCTGAGTGCCTTTGATATCTCCGGGCCCACGAAGATGCAGGTCTGCTTCGGCTATCTCAAATCCATCCGTGGTGCGCACCATTACATCCAATCGTTTGCGTCCATCTTTGGTTAACTTATAACTGCTCATGAGAATACAGAACGATTGATCTCCTCCCCTACCAACCCTGCCGCGTAGCTGATGCAGTTGCGACAAGCCGAACCGCTCCGCGTTTTCAATAAGCATTACCGTGGCATTGGGCACATCCACCCCTACCTCAATCACAGTAGTGGCCATCAGGATTTGCGTTTTTTTCTCAACAAACCGCTTCATTTCACTCTCTTTTTCATGCGCTTTTAACCTGCCATGCACAATACTTATTTGGTAATCGGGCAAAGGAAAGTACCTGGATACTCCCTCGAAGCCATCCATCAGGTATTGCAAATCAACGTTTTCCGACTCGTCGATAAGAGGGTAAACAATATAAACCTGACGACCATTGTCAATTTGATTTTTTAAAAACCTGAAAACATTAAACCGATCTTTTTCGAAGTAGTGAAATGTTTTTATAGGTTTTCTGCCCGGAGGCAGCTCATCAATAATGGAAACATCCAGGTCGCCGTATAAAGTCATGGCAAGCGTGCGAGGAATTGGTGTGGCCGTCATAACAAGTATATGCGGCGGTTGTACGCTTTTTTCCCAAAGTCGCGCACGTTGCGCCACACCAAATCGGTGCTGCTCATCTATAACGACCAATCCCAGTGATTTAAACTTAACCTGGTCTTCTATCAGGGCATGTGTGCCTATCAATATATGCAAACTCCCCTCCTGCAGTTGACTAAATATTTTAGTACGTGCTGCTTTTCGCGTCGAGCCGGTTAAAAGTTCAACCTGCACCGGCACATGGCCCAACATTTTCTTAATGGTTTTGAAATGCTGCATAGCCAATATTTCGGTGGGTGCCATGAGGCAGGCCTGAAATCCATTATCGTTGGCAATAAGCATTGACATAAGAGCCACCAATGTTTTACCACTGCCAACATCACCCTGAAGCAGGCGGTTCATTTGTTTGCCGCTTTTCATATCTGCCCTTATTTCCTTTATGACACGCTTTTGAGCATTGGTTAGCTCAAAGGGAAGATATTTATGGAAAAATTCATTAAAATAATCTCCAATAACGGGAAATACTCTTCCGGTGACCTTTTCCAGGCGAATATACTTCAGCTTCAATAGCTGCAGTTGAATAAAGAACAATTCTTCAAATTTGAGCCGCTCCCGTGCTCTGACCAACTGCTGTGCATCCTGGGGAAAATGGATCTGAACCATAGCCTTGGCCCGGGGCATCATCTTTAATTGATTCAGTAGCGGTTCGCTCAATGTTTCGGGTATTTGACCGCGTACCTGATTTATCAGGGTGCGCATCAGGTTCACTATGTTTCGGGGTGAGAAGCCACGATTCTTTAACTTTTCGGTGGTAGGATACCATGGTTGAAGTGGCTCGTCTGAAGAAACAGCGCTTTCATCCGGCGTTTCTATATCAGGATGTGTAAAATTATATTTTCCATTAAATAGATTTGGCTTGCCAAAGACCACATAAGTTTGATTAAGCCTAATCTTTTCACGTATCCATTTCAGGCCATTGAACCATACCAACTGGGTCTCACCAGTGTGATCACGAAAGTTGGCTACAAGGCGCATTGTTCTGCCGCTCCCCAAAAGCTGTATGCCCGTGATCTGACCCCGAATTTGTATCCAGGTATTTTCATCCATTATCTCATTAATGACCGTAAATTTACTTCGGTCCAAATAACGAAACGGAAAGTGATGCAAAAAATCGTTAAAGGTAGAAATGTTCAACTCTTTGCGGAGCAATTCGGCACGTTGAGGGCCAACGCCTTTTAAATATTCAATTGGAGTATCTAGTATAGAATACACGGCATAACTTATTCAGTCGGTGAATATAACAAAATGAAGGATAGAATAGGATGTCTTTCAAAAAAAAACACCGGAAAGGCAGTCCTGACCGGTGTTTTTATATTATTCTGACCTTGAATTTAGTATTCCCAGAGATTTTGTTCAAACATAAACAAGTCGTTCTTAATTCTATCGGCTTCCATCAGCGCATCAATTCCGGTAGCATAGTCGCTAATCCGTCTGTCGTAAACGTTGTCTTCCTTGTAAATGTAGCTGCTAAACATACGTTTCCAGAAGATGTCATCGTAGGTTTTGCGAGCAGCGCTGTTGTTTCTGTTAAACACTTCCGCCTTGGCCAACACGGGCCTTGCTTCGGGAAAATAAATCCAAAACAGAGGATCATAAGCCCTGAAAATGCCGTTTTCGTCATAGTTGTCACGCACAGGGCACAATCCTAGAATACGCACTTCCATCACCGAGCGTTGCTTATCAAAGAACCAATCTTCTTTAATACGATAACGTTTTACGTCACCGGGATTAAATTTGACCTGAATCACCGTATCGTACCAGTCGTAAGGTGGATAAGGTCGTTGCATGGTAGCTGAATCCGCGCGCTCGAGTCTATTCATAATTTCCTGATAGGTAAGTGGTACCAGAAATTCATCGGTGGTGCTGGATGCATCGTAAGCGGTAATGGTTCCTTCTTTCAGCGCATCAAGCATAACCTGGGTTAAGCTGCGAAGGTCATTGTGCGGTACTTCAGGATAATAAAACGCCTGGTTCATTTTCTCACGTAAATCTATAACGCGCCAGATGCGTTTGCGCCAGACTACATCAGCCTCTCTTACCCATGGATACGTAATGGGTTTTTTCTCAATGGTAACTTTTTTGTCATATATACCATCGCGAGGCGGGCTGTTTAGTACCTGACCCTGACTTGTTTTGGCGACACCGACAATGATGGCGGCCAGTACGAAAAAAGAAATTAACTTTTTCATTCGTTTTCTGTATTTATATTCACGGATTGGCAAAATCCTGTTTTTATTTGTGACTTCGGCAATTACTACTGCTCTTTACACAGACAATAGATCTCAGTCTTTTAAAAGAACGACAGGTTAAACTGCTTATTGTATGATGAGACTGATGGTTCCCAATTTTCGATTTCCATCAGGTCCCTTTGCCATAATATTTTCCAGCCAAATGCGTTCACCCCGTCTTGAGTTGGAAATAAATGTCTGCATTTCCTGGGTGAGCACATTTCCTTTTCCTTCACGATCAAAAATATCACCACCGCGTACACCTACAAAACTGTAAGAGACGATTTCAAAAGTAAGATCAAAGTCAAAATCATCAGGCATACGGGGGATTATAGCCCGTGCAGCCAACAACATGCTTTTTTGAATCGGGCCTCCATCGGTATTGGCAATAAAAGCCTTGGGGTCGGGAACTCTTTTAACCCGGAACTCAGCAGCACCCATACGGCGGCTCGACTTGCCATCGTTATGCATTACAGTAACCACAGCTTTATTGCCCTGGGGCACTTTTACTATCCATTCATTTCCTGCACGACGAATAGTACCTGTGCTAATGGTTGCCGATATCTGCGACTCGGGAATTCCGGAGGCTGCGATAGATACGGGGTTGTCAACGTTAGCATAAAACACATTCATCTTCGTTGGAGCCACTGTAAGCGAAGGTGTCATCACGAAGTAACTTTCCTCAAAAGGATATTCTTTGGTATCACCCTCAGGGCCTTTCACTTTAATGGTACCCCTGTATGTTTGTTGCCCGGCACTTGAAGCATTAACGGTATATTTAGCTATACCATTTTCAGCAGGTACTTCGCGTCCATTGATCACTACTTCCGGGTTTTGTTTTGAATCCAGGGCAGCAACTAAAATTTCAGCCTCATAGGTATCGCCAGTAAAAACCAATCGCGAATTAGGAATAACCCGAGCAGCTACCTGGTCAAATTTGTAGTCATCTGCTGAAATAGCATTAAACAGGCTTCGCACCACATCGCTTTCAAGGTTACGCACATCGGCGACCAATTTATTCAGGAAGGTTACGTTTGCAGCAAGAATCATGTGATAGAAATTATGCATTTCCCAATTTTGCTGTTTACCCCCGGCATCTGTAAAGGGGCCGTCAGTATTTAAACCAACCTTGATGGAGCTGCGAGAATTTTCCGGCACCAGGTTGAGCATTTCGGTTTTAAACTTCTCAATCCTGTCTTTAATTTCACGTGCTTTTCCTTTAGACCCATCCTGAGAGTTTCCAATAAAATAATTGGTTGAAACATCGTATTTATCACGACTTTCGATTTGTCCTAAAGGAATTTTTGCAGCTTCTTCTATAGTAATGCCTTCATTTTTTGCAATTACCTCATTTTTGGCATCTTCTATAAATTTGATGAGTTCTTCTGAAAGTTCACGGGCTTGCTTGGCTTTATCCCAATACGGGCCTACTTTACTCTCGTTGAGCAAATTTTGTTGCTCAAAGCGGGCGTATGTTTCATTAATTTTCTCTTGTAGATTAACATTGGTGGTTTCGATGCTATTGTTAACAACCACAAAGGCTTCGAGAATCTCCACAGAAACATTAAGGGCAAGCAGCGCAGTCAACACCAGGTACATCATCGCGATCATTTTCTGTCGCGGTGTCTCCTTGTATCCAGCCATAGTAAATTTGTATAATAATGTGTTTGAAAATCAGTTAATATGGCTCAATTTATCTTACATTCATAGCAGCAAGCATGTTGCCATAAACATTATTGAGCGCAGCCACTTTTTTGGTAAGCGTATCCAGTTCCTGGCGGTAGCGGTTCAGGTCTTCACTTGAGCCGGTCATACTGGTGAGGTACTGGTTTATACTTGTATGTAGCTTGTTGGAATCTTCCAGATGCATGTTGGAATTCTTAAGCTGCAATTCGTAAGCTGCATTCAGTGCGGCAAGGTTATTACCGATTTTCTGTAATTGTTCACTATAGGTTTTATTGCCAAGGCCCGAAAAGTCAAAACTTTCCATGGATTTGGCCAGGCTTTGAGCCGATTGCTGATAGGCTGTGGATAACTGAGTAGCCGATTCATTGGCCTGAGCTGTTGAAAGCGAAAATTCATTGATGGTTTTAGCGGCATTACTTAAATTCCTGCTATAATCATTGGTAGCTACCGCAGCATTGGATAAGTCGGCCAGTTTATTGGCATTTTGACTCAGGTTGCGAATACCTTCACCAAGACTATTGATAAGCTCCGGCCCGATTTTGGCCTTTTCGAGCATATTATCCAGTTCCTGTGTAGGTGTTGTCGTAGCTTTTGCACCTTTACCTGTAGTTTTAGGCTCTTCACCACCATGATACAGGTAAGCAAATTCAGGGTACACCAGACTCCAGTCAGGTTCAACGTGCGGTGGTTCAAATGCCGAGAAGAAGAAAATAATGGCTTCTGTACCCAGACCAACGATGAGCATTTCATTGGCAAAGGGATAGTGGTTGATTTTAAACAAAGCGCCCAGAATAACTACGGAGGCACCCCAGCCGTAAAGTTTTGCCATGAAGTTCCTGAATCCCCTTCCTCTGACTAAATTTTTCAATCCCATGATCGTTTTTTGTTAGTTGTTAGTTGATTAATGAGTTAAAGTGTTTTGTGTATTATTTAAAAATTATGCAAAAGTAACGTGCGTTTAGTTGTAAATTTTTGAAGCACGGGCAGGATTATCATCTTTTTGACGACCCATGAAGTTTTGAACACAACGGAAACCAATATAACTTTTAGAGGTATCCTGAAATTCATAAGTCCGGGCATTTACCTGAAGATAATACGAAATATCTTTCCATGAACCACCACGCACCACTTTACGTTTCAGGGCGGAAGGGTCACTATCTTTGGCATTGTAGTTATAGGATGGATTCATGTCCCAGGCGAAATTATAGGTACTTTCATCATAGGCATCGTTGGTCCATTCGGCTACATTACCGGCCATATCGTACAAGCCAAAATCATTGGCAGGGTAGTGTGCTACAATTACCGGAGTCAGACCGCCATCGTCAACATAATTACCACGCAGTGGTTTAAAGTTGGCCAAAAAACAACCTTTTTCGTTGCGGGTATAAGGTCCACCCCACGGGTATGGACTGAAGGAGTTACCGCCCCGGGCCGCCCATTCCCATTCTGCCTCGGTGGGCAGCCTGAATTCATTGACCACTGCATTGCCTTTACTCATAAGATAGGCACGTAAGAGTTCAGTACGCCAGATGCTAAATGCTTTGGCCTGCTTCCAGTTTACGCCTACCACCGGATAGTTATCGTAAGCCGGATGCCAGAAATAACGTTCGGTCATGGGATCATTGTATGCATAAGCAAAATCGTGAATCCAGGCAAGGGTGTCAGGATATACATTGATAATTTCTTTTCGAACATACAAAGAGCGGTCTTTTAAACCCTGAGGACGATTAGCCAATCCGGCATTTACGGGGTCTCCAGCGGAGTAATCCTTACCGGCGGCAGCTTTATAGTCTACCCAAAAGTACTCATAGAATAACTTGCGGGTATCGATTTCTTTTTTACGGAAATAGCGTTCATGCTCTGGTAAAAACATATCTTCGAGGGCGGCACGCTCATCTTCACCATTCCATTTAATCTGGGTTTTCCAGTTAAGAAATGCCGGTGAGTATACTTCACCTGTCTTTTTATTTTCTTCGATAAGATAAGCTTCCGGATTGATGTCGCCAAGTTTACGGCGGGCAATGGAATCTCTTACCCAATACACAAACTGCCGGTATTCGTTATTGGTTATTTCAGTTTCGTCCATATAAAATGCACTCACCGAAACAGTGCGCGGATCATTGATGTGTGCATAGGGTACATCCTGGTCGCCCACTCCCATGGTAAAACTTCCCATTGGAATGTAAGCCATTCCAAATGGATCGGGTTGATAAAACTTCTCCCGTTTTTTTACACCTACCAGTTCTCCGTTGCCTGAGTTTCCGCAGCTACTCAGTATGAGTGCAACGATCGCGTAGTTGAAGATTCTTTTCATGTTTAGTCCTGATTTTAATGCAAATAACGAAATATGCCTGAGTTTATTATGCATATTTACCGTTTTTAAGTTCGACAAAAATAACAATATATTATTTCCAAACAATTTTTTTTATTAAAGGAAACGTGTATTTCTAAAACTTCGGCTTGTTTTTTCCAATTCCAGTTTAAAACAATAACGAAGCATTATCTCATGAGAACCCGCTCCCCCAATCTTTGACAATGGTATATCATAAGCATAACCAAAACTCAGGTCTTTAACACTCATGCCAACCATTACAGCAACAGTTTCCTGAAAACGATAGGAAATGCCACCCCAGAATTTTTCATTGTATATCACCCGGGCATTCAAATCAACCTGTGCCGTAGTTCCGTCATATTTTGCAAACACCGAAGGCACAAGTACAAAAGCAGGATTGCGCAACCAGCTCAATTCGTAACCGGCAGTGCCGTAATAATGCCGTCTGAGCTTAAAATCAACACTGCTGCCAAGCTCACGCGCACCTTCAAGCAGCTGAGTTGAAGAAAGCCCAAAGAACAGGCCTCCCGGTTGAATATAAAAAGCACCCAGAGAAATATCTGTAAACATGGTACTTTCCTCTCCACCCTTTAGCAGGGGATCATCATCTACCGGTTTAAACTTTCCAAAATCCAGGGACTTGTTTAAAAAAGCAGCATTAAGCCCAATACCCAGTTTCCCGTCACCTACATTCAAATGATATGCATATCCCAGCTTAACATATATGTCCTGAAAGTATCCAATTTTGTCCTGCATCACCGTGAGTGCTACTCCTCCCCTCAGTATCCTGATTGGAGAATCGCCCGAAACAACAAATGTTTCAGGAGAAACCCTTTTGCCTTCATCATCCTGAATGCCTATCCATTGCTGACGCATAATTCCGGTAACGCATATGGCATCCCGCAATCCGGCATATCCAGGATTCACTGACATATGATTGAACATATTGAGCGTAAACTGAGGCTCCTGTTGGGCCGAGAGTTTATTCATTCCGATGATATACAGCAGAAGAAGCAGAAAAACATTCTGCGAAATACTTTTTACACATGGGTAAATACTCGTTTGCACCTTCATACTGTTTGCTTACTCAGGGTGAGAGATATTGTGTCGATTTTTTGCAATAAAATTTAAATTCCTGTAATAAAACTGAACATTGGCAAAAAAATTATCCAAAATGCAAAGAGGAACCTAAAAATTTTTTTGATTATCGTTTATTCTCCCCGAATCAGAATATTCAAAACACAAAATTAGTAAATTTCAGGTATTAACAACAATTTGTTAAAAAAAATTAAAAAGTATACGCCAAAAGTAGATATTTTAGTCCGTTAATCAGGTAAATCGCAAGGTTTTTACCTGTTTTTTTTTATCAAAATAAGATTTACTCACGCTTATTTTATCCCACATGGGGAGGTTTGTGCGTCTTTAATCAGCATATCTTGTACTGAAAACCTGCTCAGCGAAATTAGTGAAAACACTGAACCAAACCGGCAACGTTTGGTGAAAACAAATTGGTATATAGGTTCAAAAATTCAACCCTATTGCAGGAAAGCTTATTTTTGCAGTTACATTTCCGAGAAAAAAAATTTTTAATATGCGACAAACATTGCTTCTAATATTTGCACTATATGCTTCATTGCACAGTTTTGCACAACCCGGCACTTCTCATCA
>JAQVEI010000487.1 GCA_028697695.1 Lentimicrobiaceae bacterium | reverse complement strand
TTTAAGCACTGCCGAATTAAGAGATGCCTGCATGGTATTTTCATCAAAGAGCAATGCAAGTCTCTGTTTTTGTGTGGATTCGGAAGCAGCCTGAATCATCCAGGGTGTCTCATTAAGAACGATACTTTTTAATTCCGGGTTTTTTTCAAGATTGGATAGAAAAGTGTTGGGGTCACTCTGTCTCCACACTTCAAATACCCGTCGAAAGGCAGGATTACTTTGAGCAATGTGATGGGCAAGTGCATTCGCATAGTACATCCTGAACACTGCATCTGAATTATCATATTCAGGTTCCATCAGCACAGGAAGCGACTGCAGGGCCAGCCAGGCTGGGTTAGAGGTAAACTCAAGGGTTAACCCCTGATTGCGCAAAGTTTTACTTTGAGCCGGAAGCTTGCGGAGCCGGTCAAAATTGAATTCTTTGGTTTGATGACCGTTTATAGGCAAAGGAAGGGTTTCCGTTACCAGCATACGATTGGAAAGTACCGGAACAATATGCTCTTCCCCGTCGGTATGCTTGCCGGCTTTGGCTGAAATGCGTACCACTACTGCCCGGGCATCTTCCGAAACTACTATTTTCCAGGCAACTACAGTGGTTCCCGCTACTGCTGCCTCAAAAACAGCCATCGGCTGTTGATTGCCAAACTTAGCATCAACAGGTGACATACTTAGAGCATCAAACAGTTCGAGCGTAGCCTGCCCCTGAATGGGTAGGCCGGTCAGATTGCTGATGCGGGCAGTGAACACTATGGTATCCCCCTGACGCACAAATCTGGGTAGATTGGGCGTAACCATAAGATTTTTACGGGTAATCACCTCTTTTGTAAAAAGCCCGGTTTTAAGATCGGTGGTGTGCGCAAATCCCATGAACTTCCACAAAGTGAGCGCCTCAGGAACAGTAAACTTAACTATATATTCATTTTCACCACTTACCTCAAGCTGTGGATAAAAGAAAGCCGTTTCGTTCAGATTTTTACGAAAAGAAATTTCATCGGGGGGGCTACTGTATTCAGGCAATACAGCAGAGACTTCAACCATCTCTGAATTTGCGCTCTCCTCCATAATCCCCGGCACAGATTCAGAGCGGTTGGGTACAGCCATTTGTTTGTTTCTCCGCATGAATACCGCATCATTCATCAAGCCGTATGCCGGATAAAAGCCAAACCAGTTCAACTTATCGTATAACCTGCTTTTCACAATAAGGTCATCTGACGGATAACTATAAACCGAAAGCCCGTTCAGGGTTTCAAATCCTTTAGACGCATCGTAAGCAGATGCATTAAATACCGGTTTATACAATGAAAAATACCACTGATGGGGAGAAATGGCATCCAGCGAAGCATCGTACATGGCTGCCAGGAATTCGGCACTCACCGGTGTGCCCGCGGCGTCACGTATTTTAATGCGCCACTCTTCTGAAGTTCCCGGCAACAACTGACTTCTGAAAGTCCCGAATTCAAAATCAAGCTTTTTATCCTCGAAAGGAACATTTATCAACGCTTGATGTGTATATACGTGGTTATCAACAACCATGAATGCGCTGACGGAAATATTGCCACGATATGTTTCAAGTATCGGTATTTTTATGCTGGTCTGTTTTTCCGATAGTTTTATCTGTGAGTTGGCAATGTTTCCATGCTGATAATCAATCCGGTAATAAATGTTTGCATTTTTCACACTACTGCCCAGGGTCAATATCAATGTTTCACCCGGTACGGCTTGCTGCTTCGATATCTTGAAAAAACTAAACGTTTTTTCGGCCAGGTTTCTGGAAGATTGATCTGTCAGAACAAACTCTTTATCCATTTCCACTTTATCGCCAAAAGTATCCACTGTCGAGAGCTTTAAGCGGTATCTTCCCGGCTTCAATTCCTTAAACCAGGCAGCAGGTATTAATGAATCCGTTGTGCTTTGCAAAGTTGCTGAACGTACAACCGCTTCTACCTCGGCAGGCCTGGAGCCTTCGTTGCCATAAGGCTCATGAGGTAGTTTCTGATGCCAGGCTTCACGCGAATACAGCGAAGTATCCGGTACGGGTGTTACCCGATTATGCAACAGGAGGTTACCGGAGGTTAGCGCTGCCAATTCCACTTGAACGGCTGCCGATACTGTCTCACCCGAAAGATTGGTGGTACTAAACTTCACAATCGGCAAATCTCCCTTGTCAAGAACATCATCCATATTCAGCCGGACAATAAGCGCCCGGTTACTCACGTTCAGCACTGTTTCTGCGGAATGTGTCTCCCCGTTTATATCGGTAACCGTGACATAAATGATGAAATTATACACCGTATAAGGATCATGCACTTCTGACTTACCAGTACTCGCGATAAAATCAATATTAAAGTTACCGTCGGCACCGGTGATGAGTTTTCCACTGCTAATTTCGGCCTGCGGGCTCCTTATTGGCCGGCGCGAATAGCGCAAAGGATAAGGGAACCATGCATTTCTTACAATGCGGTAGCTTACTTCGGCATCCGGCAAAGGAACATTGCTGTAGGATATTGCCTGCCCTTTCAGGCGGATATGCTCTCCCAGCTTATAAGTTTCATCAGGCGATTGAAGTTTTACTTCAAATTGCGGCTGTTTATATTCTTCCACACGAACAAAAGCAGACCCATACTCATCGCCAAGCCTGATGCTACCACCGGCCATGTGCAGAGGAAGCGTAAATTCACCACTGAAAGAACCAAACGCGTTGGTTTTAAAATCCAGGGACGCTACTTTTGAACCATTTATATCATACAAATGAACCGTGGTTGCTTTTTTAACTTCCGGCGTATATTGATGATTGTCCGAATTTATCATCAGGCCTTTAAAATATATAACCTGCCCCGGCCTGTAAATTGAACGGTCGGTAAAAAACCAGGTTTTGGTTTGAGGCCTTGAATTTGTAACCGGAGCAGGATAAAGTCCAAAAGCATTATTTATTACATAGCGATCGTCCCCCTTTTGCAT
>JAQVEI010000486.1 GCA_028697695.1 Lentimicrobiaceae bacterium | reverse complement strand
ATGGCTCACCAGTACTTTAACCTATTATTTTGAAGGGGTTGAGCAATCTATAGAAGCCGATGACCCTGAATTTGCCGGTATTTCGGGAGATAAATTTCCATACAACAAATCAGGAGTCATTCTGGGAAGTGTATACGATAACTCCAAACCAAGGTTTTCTGCAACAAGTGGCATCAACCTGTCGCTGGCATTTAAGCTCAATGGGTATCTGTTTGGAGGTGATTTTAGCTACACCAGATTGTGGGGTACCTTTCGTGCCTATCATCAGATAGGTGATTTTACACTGGCCTATAAACTTGCTGCAGGTGGCATCCATTCATCGGATACCAGCGGTTTTATCCCCGTAGAAGATCGCTTTTATGCAGGAGGCAGCATATCAGTGAGGGGATGGAGGCGCGCCAAGTTGGGGCCCAAGCGTGAAAGTGGATCACCTCTTGGTGGAAAAAGCCTGCTGGAAACCAGCTTTGAGGTGCGTTTTCCTTTGTTCTGGAGAATAAGTGCCGTAGCCTTTGTTGATGCCGGAAATGTATGGACGGGTTCCTACTCTTACCGTTTAAATGACCTGAGTTATGCCGTTGGCCCTGGACTGAGGGTGGAAACACCCATCGGACCGGTGAGATTTGATGTAGGGTTTCCCGTTTGGAATGAAAAAAAATCACCACAGTTTTTTATTAGCGTAGGACAAGCATTTTAATATTATGAATAAAACATTGGCGATCATACTTAAAGTAATTGCATGGATACTTGGCGGAGTTCTCGTCCTGCTGTTACTGCTTGCCCTTATTATTCAAACTCCTCAGGCAAAAAGAAAAATTGCTTCACTGGCCGAAAGCCAGGCTGCATCGTTTATCGAAGGCAAACTCACCCTGGGATCAATCACCGGTAATTTCTTTACCGGCATTCAGTTAAATGAAGTGCTTTGGATGAACGGCAAGGATACCATTACCTTTATACCGCAGATAAGTGCAACCTACCGCTTGATTCCACTGATAAAAGGAGAACTTGTAATACGGACGGCTGCCCTGGAACAACCCAGATTTTTTCTCCGGCAAAATGCAGACTCCTCATGGAATATTCAACATCTTATTAAAACGCAGCCTGCCGGTACCGCTGTGCAGGATACCACTGCGAGCGACTTTAAAATAAAAGTGGCCCAATTTAGCATCAACCGGGCTTTTATTCGCATTCAAGCTTACGATACGATAATACCGGAAAAAATTGAAAATCTAAACCTCTCTTTATCCGGGTTTTATGGAGCACGCAAACAACAACTGGAAATTGACCATTTTAATTTTATTGCCAGTCAACCATCATTTACGCTTAAAGATCTTACGCTTGCATTTTCCAGAGATGAAAACCGTATGGAGCTTAGTAATTTTAAACTGTCCACTGCACGCAATCAGTTGATGGCCTCGGCCGAATATCAGGAATCCGGCACGCGCCGTGGAAAAGCAGACATACAGTCCACACCCGTGAACATACAGGAGTTCGACTTTATTTTGCCGGACATCAGCCTGCCGGCTCATCCTGAAATCAATTTCGATGCTCAGCTCAACGGTGATAAACTGGAGGCCAAACTAAATATCTCTGACAATGACCAGGAAATAACTTTGAATGTTGTGTCTGAAAATTTATACCGCTTCCTTACCGATACCACCATGAAGGATTTACAGTACTTCGTTGATGCGCACATGAAGCAGGTGGACGTTGCCCATTGGAGTGGAAATGCCGGGCTCAATTATACTGTTAACGGAAATCTAAAGATTGACGGCAGGGGAGTATCGCCCCAAACGGCTGTAGTTGATGTCATAGGACGTTTTACTGATCTTCGGGTCAGCAATAAGCCGGTGGATAAACTGGAAATGGATCTGGGGTACAATAAAGGAGATGTTAAAGGCGCAATTTGGGGTAAAGGCAATTTTGGCAGTTTCAGGTTAAGTCCCGATGCGAAGAATGTTGCCGGTGAAAACCCTGCTTACCAGGTGGATCTTGTTACCCGAAACCTCAACCTTGCCGTGCTTACGGGCAATGACAGCCTCTCATCATCATTAAACCTGAACGCGAAAGTAAGTGGACAGGGCTTTGATCCGCAAACCCTTCGCGCTCATGCTAAAGTTAGCATGATGAACTCTACTTTTCAAACCATTGCATTGGATACTTTGCTTGCCGAGGTGGGATACAGATCGCAAAATATCGATATAGATTCTTTGCTTCTGGCAACCAAATCCCTGCGGTTAAACGCGCATGGCAGGTATAGCCCCAATGCTTCATCATCGGTTAAACTCAAAGCGGTTTTTTCAGGACTGGATGAGTTTAGGGCATTTATTCCTGTTGATAGCCTTGAAACCAGTGGAATGGTCACCGCTGACTTGTCGGGAACCCCTGATTCGCTTAAGCTGAATGCATTAATTAAGATTAATGAAACCAAATATGGTTCCATTATGCTTGAGGCACTGGAAGTGGATGCTTCCGGTCATATCGCCCACGGTGACACTTTGGTGCATGCCGATATTCTTGCAAGTAGACTGAATACCGGTTCGTTTCAGTTGGACTCTATTAATATGACGGTAGATGCTTCAATGGATTCTCTGTATGTTGCGGGCAATATGTTCAACAGTGATCTGAAAACAGCCCTCAAAGCCGGACTTGCCTTAGGTACGCCCATGAATATTGTATTGGACGATTTGGTGGTTAATTATAAGGAGCAACATCTGGCTTTACAGCGGCCTCCTGCAAATATAAGTATTGGCGAAACAGCTTACCGAATTGATAATTTCATAATGGCATCAGGCAGCGCAGACAGTGCACGTTCACTAAGCGTGCAGGGTGTGATTGATCGCGCCGGAAACCAGAGTCTTACGCTTGATATTGTTAATGTAGATATTGCTGAGTTGGTAAAATCACTGGACGATGAAATGCGTGCTGAAGGGATTTTTAGCTTAAATGTTAAGGTGTCGGGGCCT
>JAQVEI010000485.1 GCA_028697695.1 Lentimicrobiaceae bacterium | reverse complement strand
GCGAGGGGGAACAATGGGCATTTCCCTGTGATCATCTTCGTTAACAAATGCTCTACTCATGAATTAAAGATTAAGACAAAGGTTTTTCTACAATAACGTAAACTTCGGGATAATGGCACAAAGCGCCTTTTTAGTCCATCAACAAGGTTAATCTTTTCAAATTGCATGCCAGATTGCTGACATCTTCATTTAAGCAGATTGATACTTACAGTTCAGATACCTAAGGAAATAGCTTTAAAATCCCGGTTTTGAAGTTGTATTTCCGTTGAAAGCCATACAAGTTATCTGCTGTTGAGCAGCGGCTTTTCGCGTCTGCGCTTCAATAGCTCTTTTATTTCGCGGGTTTGTGCAACCACTATACCACCAACAACCATCATAATGGCCACTATTTTTTGTGCGTCAAAGAGTTCTGCCAACATGAAGTAGGACAATATTGCAACAAATACGGGGATAAGATTGGTAAAAAGATTGGCTTTTATCATGCCTAATTTTGCAATAACCATAATAAAAAGCAAAAAAGCCATGCAACTGCCAAATACAGAAAGCTGAACAATTGCTAAAATCACACCTGCAGGTGGCCTAATCGTAATAAAATCAGCAAAATCCATCACCATGAAAAGTGGTAAAAAATAGATGGCACCTATGAGGCTTTGCGTAGAGATAATGGTCAGCGCACTGTATTTATTGGCCAGCCTTTTAATGAGGATAGAATAAGCTACTGCGGAAAATACTGCAAGAAAAAGTAAAGCTATTCCTTTGGGCTCTGCATTCAGACTAAAATCCCGGTTAAAAACCATCAACATGATCCCTGTAAACGAAACGATGATACCAAGCCATGCAAAAGGGGTTACTTTTTCGCGGGTAAAAACCGATGCAGCAAGGGGTGAAAACAAAGGAATGGTGGCTATAATCGCTGATGAAATGGTGCTTGAGACGTATTTCAGTCCAAAACTTTCGCCAATAAAATAAAAAAACGGCTCGCTCAACGCCAAAAGCATAAACCATTTATAGTCTGAACGTTTTACGGCCTCATATTGCCTGCTAAGCCGTGCAAAACCGTATAAAAACAGGGAAGCCAAAACCAATCTGAGAAAAATAATGGTTACCGGTTCGTACCAAACCACAGCTTTTTTGAACCAGATAAAAGTAAGTGCCCACAAAAACATGCTGGTTACAGCAAACAGATAATATTTCAGTAAATTGGTTTTCAACGTAGTAGGAATTTTAGCAAATAAAAGTGAGCAAAGGTAAAGATTTTAAATATGATTAATATACTCCCCGCCTGTAACTTTTAACGCGTTATTTCTTATTCTGTTAATGTATCCAAATTATTCATTATCCGGAATTTTGAAGCAGAATATTTCCGGAAAGAGCAGATAATGCAACTTTAGCATGGGTTATTAAGAGGCGGTCAGGATGCCGGACTATTTTCCAATCATCCTCAGGTACTCCTCTTCACTTATCACTTTAATATTTAACTCGCCAGCTTTCCGCGTTTTCTCAGGTCCGCTTTTTTCCCCGGCCAGCAGATAATCGGTTTTGGATGATACCGATGATGTGGACTTGCCGCCATTTAGTTCAATGCTACTTACAATTTCTTTCCGGCTAAAGTTTTGGAAAGTGCCACTCACTACAAACGTTTTGCCCTCCAGCAGACTGCCTCTTTGCGATGCCTCTTCAGATTGCTTCATTTGCAACCCGCTATCCTGTAATCGTTCAATTATTTTCCGGTTTTTTTCATCAGCAAACCACGACATTACACTTTCGGCAATTTTTTCACCAATTTCTTCTACACTCAGCAGTTCCGCTTCATCAGCAGCACTAAGCCTGGCCATGGATTTAAAATGAGATGCCAGCTTTTTGGCTACGGTTTCTCCAACGAACCGGATACCAAGGCCATACAGCAGGCGATGAAAAGGCACCTGTTTGGAACGATCAATTCCCTGGATCATATTTTCGACGGACTTCTCCCGGAAACTAATTCTACGGCCTTTTATGCCGGGCATGGCAACTATGGTTCGTTCCAGGCCCATCAGTTGCAAAGGTGTTAAATCATACAGGTCTGCCACATTGTGGATAAGACCTTTTTCGACGAGCAGATCCACTTTTTCGCCACCAATACTCTCAATGTCCATTGCTTTGCGGGAGATAAAATGCTCAATTCGTCCTTTAATTTGAGGTGGGCACCCCTCGGTATTGGGGCAATACCATGCCGCTTCACCTTCGGCACGTTGTAAAGCAGCCTCACATTCAGGACATTGCGTTGGGAATTCAACCGCCCGGGCATGCAGAGGCCTGGAATCCAAATCAACAGAAGTTATTTTGGGTATGATGTCTCCTCCTTTTTCAACATGAACCATGTCACCGACGCGTACATCAAGCGCTTTCATAATATCGGCGTTGTGCAGGGAAGCTCTCTTAACGGTAGTACCCGCCAATTGAACGGGGCTAAGGTTTGCTACCGGGGTGACGGCTCCTGTTCTGCCTACCTGATAATCGATAGACAGAAGCTCAGTTACAGCCTCCTCGGCCTTAAATTTGTAAGCGATGGCCCAGCGCGGTGATTTGGAGGTAAAGCCCAGCTTTTGCTGCTGTTCGATAGCATTTACTTTAACAACCACTCCATCAATATCATAGCCCAGTTGAGCGCGGTTTTTACCTACGTCCTCAATAAATTCGAGCACTTCAGTAATATTTTTACATTTCATCCGGACATCATTCACTTTAAACCCCCAGGATTTAAGTAAATTGAGCCGTTCAAAATGGGTTTCGCCACTTATCTCATCTCCAAGAAGGTAATAAACAAAGGAATCGAGCGGACGCCGCGCAACCTGGGCTGAATCCAATGTTTTGAGTGTTCCGGCAGTGGCATTCCTGGGATTGGCAAACGGCACTTCTCCATCTTCTTCCCGCTGTTCATTGAGTTTTCTGAAACCGGCAGCGCCCATGAATATCTCTCCCCT
>JAQVEI010000484.1 GCA_028697695.1 Lentimicrobiaceae bacterium | reverse complement strand
GCTTGGGGGTTCATCCCTTCTGCTGGCAGCTGGTTCCTATCAGTCACTGGCTATTGATGATACCAGAACGCTTGAAATCCCATGGTCTCCGAAGATCAGTCAGAACGACAAGATCAGGATTGCCACAATAGGGATGGGCATCATGGGATATGAAGACACCGATACGGCCCTTAAAATACCGGGTGTGGAACTGGTGGCAGTTTGTGACCTGTACAACGGCCGGCTGGTCAGGGCAAAGGAAAAGTATGGAAAGCAGATTTACACGACCCGGGATTATCGCGAGATTCTCAGGAGAAATGATATTGATGCGGTGATTGTTGCAACAAGCGACAACTGGCATTCCAGAATATCGATCGATGCCATGAACAGCGGCAAGGCAGTTTATTGCGAAAAGCCAATGGTGCATAAGATCAGCCAGGGCCTGCCGGTGATAGAAGCTTACCGGAAAACAGGCAAGCCGATGCAGGTGGGAAGTCAGCGTGTAAGCAGCATTGTGTATGCAAAGGCAAAGGAACTCTACAAGTCGGGAGCAATAGGTCAGCTCAACTGTATCGAAGCCTCATTCGACAGGCAGGATGCACTCGGTGCATGGCAATACACAATGCCCACCGACGGCTCGCCGCAGACTGTCGACTGGGACCGTTATGTAGAAGGGATGAATAAAATGGCATGGGATCCGAAGAAATTCTTCTGGTGGAGAAATTACCGCGATTTCGGTACCGGTGTCGCCGGCGACCTCTTTGTTCACCTGCTGTCGGGAATCCATCTTCTTACAGATTCCTATGGTCCGGATACAATCTTTGCCTCAGGTCAGCTCTGCTACTGGAAGGATGGCCGCGATGTGCCGGATGTGATGGTCGGTATAATGCATTACCCCGAAGCAAAGGAGCATCCTGAGTTCCAAGTGATGCTGAGGGTTAATTTCGTAAGCGGTCAGGGCAATGTAGGAATTACCCGCTTTGTCGGCAGCGAAGGGGTGAAGGAAATGATCGACAATGGGTTTGTTCTCTCCAACAGCATCATGGCAAAAGCTCCCGGTATAGGGGGCTGGGATTCATTCCACACCTACCCTGAAGCAATGCAGAAGGAACTGATGAGGCAGTATGAGCAGAAATACAGCGCTGAGGACAGGAAAAGACCTGTAAAAGAAGGAGTGAGATATACCGCCCCTCAGGGATTCGACGAACACCTGGAGCACTTTAGAAACTTCTTCGGGGCAGTCCGCGGAAATGAAACTCTTGTCGAAGGTCCGGAGTTCGGATTCCGTGCTGCCGCTCCGACACTTGCATGTAACGACAGCTATTTTGAGAAGAAGATAATATACTGGGATCCAGTGAATATGAAGCTTGTATAGTCTATGCCTGAAAGGTTTGCAGTTGATTTTGGATAATTAATTGCAAATTCTTAATATTGCAGTCCGGAAAAATCGGTTGCTCAGCAACCGATTCGGGCCCATAGCTCATCCCGATAGTTATCGGGAGGTTAGGGCACCTGTAAAGATTGAAATGTTTTTCGGGCCCATAGCTCAGACGGTTAGAGCACCTGACTCATAATCAGGGGGTCGCTGGTTCGATCCCAGCTGGGCCCACAGTTCAAGAAGTTACAACACCAAAAGTTGTAACTTCTTTTGTTGCTGATATGAGGCTAAAATTTGATCAAATCAAGAAGTTTTTTCTAACCTCAAGTAGAATTCCTAATCAGGTTATTACCCATAAAGACTATTTGAGCCTTGATATTATTTTTATAGTTTTTTGATGAAATTTCCCCTTTGACATCTTCTTATTTAAAACTGGCAAGTCGCCTTTCTGGTTACGATATTCATATAGTAATAGGTATTCCAAAAGTTCTGGATCAAAACTAAGATTATAGCAATATGCGCATTTTATCTTCTTACCATGAACTAAATAATCATCCCAAATTTCTGGAACATTATTCTCACTTGGATTAAGCCTTTTGGGAATCAATCTGTCAAGTAACCTTATGAGGGGAGTATATTCGCATTTCCCGATATAGAGAATTCTTTCTTTATCGTCAGCCATAAAGTAAATGCAATTAGTAGGATAACTTATAAGCTTATTATACCATTCTATAGGGATTTTAACACCTGCAGGTTTAATTTGATTTTCAATGATCTCAGAATAGAATTTGTTCCAAAAACCTCTTGGTTTCCTTCCTTTTGGGAAATTTTTTGATTTATTATTTATCCATTTAACATAATCATCTGTAAATGGAAAATCAAATACAATAGAAAACTGTGGCTTAGTCGAGTTATCATTTTCAATATCTATAGCCCTTTTAGCAATTCCAAAGTAATCAGATAATTCTTTCATCGGCAAGTAAGGATTTTGTTAAAATGATAGTCAAACAAATCGTTTAACCTTCTTTGTTCCAATGATCCAAGCAGTAGTTAACAATATCTTCAATGTCAACATATTGCTTTGTTGATGCAGTCCATCGAACATAAAATTCTTTCCCGTGCTGACCACGTAAAAATATTGGTTTTGACTTGCTTGGGAATACAGTTACAATGAAGATTTCAACTCCGTTAAATTCATAGAAATCCCCACTTATGTGATCCTTTATGTAAATTGGGATAAAGTGAGATAAGGTTTCATCAAATTCAAGTCTGAAATAATCATGGGGATCTTTATCTCCAGCAAGTTTAAAATCATTCATTAATCCTTGTGGTCTTCCTTTATTATCCACGCCAATAAAAAGGAAGCCACCATTGGAATTCAAAAATGCACAAATTGATTTCGCAATTATTCCTTTAACTCCAATTCCAGCAGTTTTGGTTTTAAAATTGTAATGAAGAGAAGCTTTAAATTCGACTTGATTTGTTTCACCTCCTGCTAATAATTCTTTAAATGATTCAGGTACCTTTAATTCTTTTTCTTCTTCCCAGAAATCTGATATGTTACCCCACCAATATGGTTTGTCGAGATCAGTCCAGTCAAACGGTGTTTTGAGAAT
>JAQVEI010000483.1 GCA_028697695.1 Lentimicrobiaceae bacterium | reverse complement strand
TAACTTCGCAATTACCCGTTGCAAGCTGGTATGAATATATCAATGAATCAACAATAGCTGATGCAATAATGGACAGATTGTCAGCTTCGGCACATCGCTATGAGTTGAAAGGGGGAATCAATGAGAAAGAGAAATATCAAATAATTTATTTACATTTGTTGCAAATTTACCATAGCTTAACAAGTGGCTCACTTTGCCAGAATGCTGGCTCACTTTTATCGGAATAATCACCTAAGGCAAGTAGAGTTGCCGACAGGTTTCATGTTCAACAATTGGCATATGATGCCGTTCAGGAGCTACGTATAAAATACAGATGGGAAGCCTTAGACAGAGAAACTATCGAGATACACATTGCTAAAGCTAATGGTGTAAACAGGAATTAAAAGTACAGTGAAAACGGGAAAATCCTGTACAGTGTTTTTGGGAACATTACTTACAGTAATTTCGGGAACAGTAATACAGTAAATTCCGAGCAAAAATAAAGATATTTTCGTTAGCTTGTTTCATTTTCAAAAATTGTTTTTCTGTTTTGCATTCGATAGCTTTTTCCTTTTAGTTGTATCAGCTGGCATTTATACAGGAAACGGTCTAATAGTGCAGTAGCAAGAGTTTCATCATCCAGCGATCTGGCCCACTCTGCAGGCGATTTATTGGTTGTTATAATAAAGGATGTGGTTTCGTAAACCTGATTGATAAACACAAAGAATCGGTTGCCATCTTCACGGTTTACCGGTAATGTCATCACATCATCCATAATTATCAGCTGAGCCTCTGTCAGGCGTTTAAATTCTTTGGCTGCATTTTTAGAGACATCCTTTAAGCGTAAAGTGGACAAAATATCACTGATATTTCTAAAATAGGCCTTGTAACCACGCTGTATGGCATCAAAACCTAAGCCGGCAGACAAATAGGTTTTACCTGTTCCCGAAGGTCCTGTTAGCATTATATTGTAACATTGATCCAGCCAGTTTAATTCACGCAACTGATTGAGCTGGGTTGGATTCAGACCACTGGCAAAAGAGTGGTCGTATTGCTCCAAATCGTGGTTAACAGGCAGTTTGGCTAATTTCATTCGTAGTTGCTGCTGTTTGACTTCGCGCTCTTTGACTTCATATGAAAATAGTTTGAAAACAAATTCATCATAGCTGGGTGAGTCATTCTGTGCATCAAGCAGTAAGTCGGCAATATTGCTGCTTATACCCGACAGTCGCAGTCGTGTGGCATGCTTCTTAATTTGTGGTATGTACTGGCTCATGGCTGGTGATGTTTTGGTTAAAGATTAATTCATATTCGCTGATTCTTGACTTATCCGGTTCTATGTTTGCCAGCAATTGAGTTTGCGTACCTCCCAGTGGTTTAAATGTGGGCTTTTCAGAAGTCTTTTTTACTTTATTGGTGCTTTCTAACAGGGACTTAAAATCGTTGGAGCTAAACAATTCGTTGCGAACACAAAAGTCCAGAGCTTTTTCGGAGGCTGCAATTCCAGAACTTTCTGACATAGCCAATAAAGTACTAAGCTGATCCCGAACATATCTTGGATAGCGTTGATCAATACGCTCTATAAAACAAAGAATGGCTGAACTATGCATAAAAAAGTCCTTTACCCTGGAACGTAACTGATCCAGTTTGATAGAGGTGTCACGGCGATGATGGTTATTGATGACATTGTTTCCAACCCCGGCTGGTATTTGATGCCTTGCAATGGCTTGTCCACCCTGGTCAGAGATAATTAATAGAGAGCCATCCTCTTTGAGATGTACACGGGTGTCATCATTCCTGTAGGTGCCAAAGGGTACAGAGTAACTGTTGCCACGATATTTAACTGTATTGGTTTTTAAAACCCGGTGACCTTCTTCTCTGGTCTGTGGAAATAATGGATACCATGTGATAAGGTAAGGCTGTTCCTTTATCCATTGCTCCTGAGGAATACGTCGGGTTGTGTTATGTACCATTGCATTGCCGGTGCGCTCTAACCAATTCAAAACTTCGGTATTCAACTGATTAACGTCAATAAAGGTACGATGGAACAAAAAATTATTCTTGACATACTTTACCGTATTCTCAACTTTGCCTTTACTCTCAGGATCAGCCGCACGACAGAACACCACCCGGAAGGGACGCGAGGACTGATAATTATTGAAGGTATCCGTCATTACATAATCACCCAGATTCTCACGATGCAAAAACACGCTGTCCTGATCATAAACAATCTCCTGAGGAATACCCTTAAAGTAAGCGAAAGCCTGCTCATGTGCCATGGCAGCACTATCAGATGTAAACGGAGAATCACGAAACAACACAAACTTTTGTCGACTGTAGCAGAGCAACATAATGAAAAAATACACTTTTACCCATTCTCCATTACTGGTGCGTAACTTCTTCTCTCCAAAATCGACCTGCGCCTGTACACCAGGTGCAAGATCAGGTACCGGCGAGTATTGACGCTCACTGGCTGTAATTTTTGGAATGTTAAGCTGCTTACGCAGATGCATTACATAATTGTAAACAGTTTTGGGGTCTACAGTTGGGAACAACGGAAAATGCTCTTTGATACGATCGTGAACAACGGATGAAGGGGCATCTTCAAACTGTTTGAGGTAGCGAATAATAAAATCTTTATAAGGGTCTAACAGACAAGGCTTAGAAAACTTCTTATCCATAAAATTATCAAATTCTTCCTCGCTCATACTGAGCAGCTTCTTTGCTGTGCGGAAGTTAATCTGAAGATAATCGGCAATCCGTTGAATGGAAAAGCCCTCGTTCTTGCGAAGCGAATGAATCTGGTGATACATAATAATAAGTCCTTTCTTTTTTGCGTCCATGGCTGTGACCTTTTAAGTTTTGACTGCCAAGATACGCAGGTTAATAAAATTATTACAACTTATTACTGTACTTTTGTTCCCATTTTTACTGTATGATTGTTCCCGTTTTTACTGCAGTGGGATTCCCGTTTTCACTGTACTTTTAATTCCTGTTTACA
>JAQVEI010000482.1 GCA_028697695.1 Lentimicrobiaceae bacterium | reverse complement strand
TATCCGGTTGAAAAAATTACACGTTTAAAGCCATAGCTGTTGATATACCCCAGTTGATACTCGAGGAATGGTTTGTTGTTAACGGGAGCCATAGGCTTGGGCAGGTCAGGTATAGCTTCACGTAATCTGGTTCCGCTGCCGCCGGCCAAAATACTGATATCTGGTAATGCCATGAACATTATTGTGGAAATAGTTCTGTTTCAACCAATTCGCAGATAATGTGCCCCAGGGTGATGTGTGACTCCTGAATGCGTGGCGTATCTGTGGAGGGAACATTTATCAGCAAATCACACAAATCTTTTAATTTACCGCCAGTTTCACCGGTCATCCCCACTACAAAGATCCCACGTTTTCGTGCTGCGGCGGCAGCTTTTACGATATTGGGAGAATTGCCCGAAGTTGACAACGCAACCAAAATATCGCCGGCTTTCCCGCATGCGTTTATCATCCGCGCATACACCTCATCGAATGAATAATCGTTGCCTACGGCAGTTAAAAAGCTGGAATTTACATGCAATGCCTCGGCATTCAGCGGTGGGCGGTCATAGTAAAACCGTCCCGATAATTCAGCTGCCAGATGCTGGGCATCGGCTGCACTGCCCCCATTGCCACAAAACAACACTTTACTTTCATGGCGATAACAGTTGATGATGGCATAGGCAGCTTTCCGGGTATTGCTCAACAATTGCTCATCGGCCAGCACCATGGCTTTTACAGCGATGGAAGATTGTATAATTTCTTTTATTCGGGAATACATACATTAAACTTTGTGACAAAAATAGTCAAAACACGCATACAGACAAACTTAGTAGCACATTTAGATGCTCCATGTTGTAAGTCCACCGGTGGTAAATTCATATCTTTTGGCTTCACCATGAAATTTCTTCAGTGCTTTAACAACGTTATTCCTTGTTTCACCGGGACAGTAAAATATCATAAACCCTCCGCCTCCGGCCCCACTGATTTTGCCGCCCGAGGCTCCCGCCTGCCGAACGGTTTCGTAAATGTCATCTATCCTTGGGTTGGTAATTCCTTCGGCCATTTTTTTCTTGTTTCTCCAGCCAAAATCCAGAATTTCACCAACGCGGTCAAGTTCGCCTTTAAGTAAAGCTTCTTTCATCATCACCGCCTGCTTTTTTAATTGATGCATGGCTTCGATGGATTCCTGATTTTTACTCACCACGTTGGATGCCTGCATTTCTATAATGGTTGACGAAAAGCGGCTGGTTTGGGTATAATAAAGCAAGAGGTTGTGTGCCAATTCGTTAAGATATGTATCTTTTATCCGCAAAGGATTCACTATTACTTTGTGGTTGGCTGAAAACTCCATAAAGTTTACCCCTCCGAAGGTGGCTGCATATTGGTCCTGCTTTCCGCCTGCCATTTTTAGATCAACCCGCTCGATATCGTAGGCCAGTTGCGCCAGATCATATTCGCCCAAAGGCAGTTTAAGCCATTCGGCAAAAGCGCCCAGAATGGCAACTACCAGTGTGGAAGAGGTGCCTAAACCCGAACCAGGAAGCGCATCCACGTAAGTAGTAAGGGTAAATGACAATGGTTTACGCGTAAAATCCTTTACCACCCTGTTGTAAACGCCACGGTGTAAGTCGAGATTTCCATCAATGGGCAAATGGTCGATTGCCTCGAATTCAAAATATTCATCTTTATCTGTTGAATGCAACACTATACGGTTATCATCCCTTGGTTCAATACTGGCGTATGCATACATGCTGATGGTGGCATTGAGTATGGCACCGCCATATATATCAGAATAAGGCGCAACATCAGTACCACCACCCGCGAGGCCCAAACGAAGAGGAGCTTTTGATCTGAATAACATAGTAATCTTTTATTTTTACCTGGTTTATCGTTTTAAACTCAATTATTCGATAATACAGCAGTAATGGCTGTTCATCAGCAAAGATAACGGATAATCTGGTTGAGCAGCTTAAACCACTGATTTAACAATGCAAAAGTCTTATTTTATTGATTGATAACCGACATTGTGGTTACCTTTAAACTCAAAAGCCGAACAGAGAATTTAAATTGTCAAGAAAGTATTTCCATGAATATTTTTCTTTCAGCCTGGCTACATTGGCTGAAAATTCAGCTTCTTTTTTCTCTTTATAAAAAGTAACTATAGCTTTGGCTACTGAAGCACTATCAGACTCAACCACATAACCTGCGCTACCGTGAGGCACAAATTCGCCCAGGCCGCCCACATTGGTTATAATCATGGGTTTATTAAAATGATAGGCAATTTGTGTAACTCCGCTTTGCGTTGCACTTTTGTAAGGTTGAACCACCACATCGCACGCGCAGAAATAGGTGCCTACCTCACTGTCGGGAATAAAGTCATTTGACATTACCACCCTGTCATCAATACCCAGCGTCTTTATTTGATGAAAGTAAGGCGCAGGGTCGGTATAAAATTCTCCGGCTACCAGCAACTTAATGTTGAGCGCCCTGATTTCAGGTGTAGCCATGGCCGACAAAAGGATATCGAGGCCTTTATAATCTCTTATAAACCCAAAGAAAAGCAGGTAGTTGGAATCGGGTTGCAAATTTAACTTTTGCCTTGCCACAGACTTTTCGATGGGAGGCCCAAAGTTATCATATATAGGATGCGGACTAAACACTCTCGGCTTTTTCACATCAAAGAGCGCAACATCTTGCATCACTTTCCTCGACATGGTTACAAAACCATCGATACTGTTGCTAAAATACTGCGCCAGCAGTTTGTCACCGGGTCTTTTTTCGTGTGGGATGATGTTATCAATAATAGTAATCACCTTTGTAACGCCATTTGAACGCGCTATGCGTGCTATGGTTCCCAGACATGGTGCCATAAAAGGTATCCAGAATTTTATGACAACCAGGTCAGGTTTCATTTTTCTGAGAAGGGTGCCCACCTTGAGCCAGTTTAATGGATTAACCGAATTTACCAATACGCGGATGGGTACTGTGCCGGAATAATTTTCGGTAGA
>JAQVEI010000481.1 GCA_028697695.1 Lentimicrobiaceae bacterium | reverse complement strand
TTCTCTCAGCTTGTTTAAAATCTCGGAAATTATGTCATTCAATTTCCCCATAAGGACATTATATTGATTTCTAGTTCCTTCATCAGCAAGAAGTGTGCCGACTGTTTCTTTACTGAATTCAAACTTATCTGCAAAAGAATTTATCACATAGATGTTATTCGACTGTGGAATATCTTTTCCACTTGATGACGAATATTCATAGTGCGAAGCATAATATGTAATAGAATAGCGAGTCTCGGCATTCTTATAAATACGATCGGATGTTGCTGTTCCTTTAGAAATATCTTCAAAAACCTTTGCCAAAGAAGTCTTCATTACGCCGTTAGGCGCATAAATTATAGCTTTGTTACATTCTTTAAAATTTATTTCAGGTAAAGAAAACCTCTTTATCCCGTAACAGTTTTCAAAATATCCACTCAACATTATTTATCAACACCCTTCTAACACCAAGATTTCTTGGGACAGGCATTGAGTAGTTCTCCCCAATGCCTGTCCACTTTTAATGTGTTACACTTCAAACTGCTTGGCTAACCAGTCAAAAAAGACGCCCTCTTTAACTACATCATGAGGAATAAGTAAGTATTTCCATGGCTTTCCTCCATGTTCAGCGTTGAATTCTGTTGCCGCATCACAGTATCTTTTGCCAGCCTGAGCTTTTAACTGAACTTCTGTACTTTGAATTTCACCACTCATTTTAATTTCCACCATATAAATAAAATCCGTGGTTTCAACTACAAAATCAGGTTCATACTGCTGACGGCTATATTTATCCCACCATATATTGAATTGTCTCTTTGCCGGACGCATCCACTTTAAAACTGCCTTATCGTCTTCCAATATAACAGAAAATTGTTTTTCAGTGCTGCTATCAAACTTATAGAGGGAATGACAACTCTTCTTAAACCCTTTAAATACTTTGCTTCTAATTTCTCCCGCAGGCACAAAGGTTCTAAAATCGTACAGTTCATCCGCAGAGTATTTTTCTCCAAAACCAACTTCAATTTTGGTAAACGGTAACATGTCAGATGCTTCAAACCTGGTTTCTTCTTTATAGAAATGCTCCCTCATCTGCACGTAAATAAACTCAGCTATATCGCGTTTTCTTGTTACCATAACCTTTTTTATCTCTTCCGGATTCAAATATGTAGCAAACTTAGCTTTCGCCTGTTCTACCAGTTTGAATAACAAATCAGCATTTTTTTCGTAATCAACATCAGATTTTGTCATAACGATTTCCTGCACGATCAGATTTTCCGGCGTATCCTCTTCTCCTATGCTCCCATCAGAATTAATTACAGCAATCTTGCCATCCTTCAAATCTTTTATTATAATTGTGTCATCAGCAGGACGGTAATTTAAGTTTTTAGTGTCAAGGTCGAAGTCATAATACCCCTCTTTAATCTCAAGCACCTGCTGGATTGTAGCTCGCGGTACAGGTATGACAGTATTGGTCACTATCTGAGAAACCTCCTCGACAGCTTTCTCAATGCATTTTTTTACTTCTTCATTAATATCAACTGCCGGAAATGCCTCTCTTGTTTTTTGCACAACAGAAGACACTATTAATTTTTGATACTCCGGTTTTTTAACATCATCAAAGGTTTTAATATGCTTATTCAGTTCCATTACCGTTTTGTAAGCATTTTGGGCAATAGACTTGGCTATATCGCTTTTTTTCTCATCTGTCGATGGCATATTGTCGGGAAGAGATAGTTTTATCTGTTCTACAAATGAATAATCTGCTATGGTTTCCTCTACCCTTTACGGCATTTCGACAATCGTCTTACGATCTTGAATCGGCGAATCATCCATTTCAATAATGTTCATTTTTCGGATAATGGAATTAGGATCATTTGCAGCATTTATAATGGCGTCATACTTGTCATGATGCACAATATTCAAACGATCCACCGCTTCAACACCAGTACGCTCACCGTATGGAAGACGCAAACCTCTTCCGATAGTCTGCTCGGTTAAGGTCTCTGAAGCAGAGCGGCGCAAAGGAATAATAGTGTACAGGTTAGTTACGTCCCAGCCCTCTTTCAGCATATTAACATGAATAACTATTTCAATTTTGTTATCAGGCTCTTCCAGTGAAAGCAACTGTTCTATATTCTCATCTTTTTCTGATCCTGTCTGGTTGGAATGGATCTCCAACACTTTATCTTTATAATATCCTCTGAAAAAAGCATCCGAACAAATAAAATCCTTAAGCTTTCCCGAATGGTTAGTATCCTTGGCAACTACCAATACAAACGGCTTAATTATTTTCTTGCCGTTTTCACGGGCATATTTTTCAAGCTCAGCCTGGGTTTCAATATGTATTCTCACTCCGTCAATCAGCTTAATACGGTCAAGCTCATCATCCGAATACTGTTGTGGATCGAAGTTCTTGCGTGTTGCAACCGCCGGTACTTTAACGTACTTCCCATCCTCAAGAGCATGGGCAAGAGAGTATTCATACACTACATTCTGGAACTTAATACTCTTGCCGCCCCTTTCAACTTGTGGAGTTGCGGTAACTTCTATACCAAGTATCGGCTTTAATTCATTAATAACCGCCATGCCCCGGTCGGCACGGTAATGGTGGGACTCGTCCATCAGCAGCACAAGGTCGGGCAATTCTACCAGATAGTTAAAGTATGAATCTCCCAGCACTTCATTAAGGCGCTTCATACGCGGTTCTTTGCCGCCTCGTGTTTCGGCATTGAGTTTGGATATATTGAAGACATTAATTATTATCCCACTTGTGCCCAATTCCTGCGGCTGACGGAAATTCTCATAGTTCTCGCCGTGAATGATTCTGGGAGGCGTAACAAAAGCATCAAGCCCGCGGAAAACATACTTAGGGTTGTTAATATCCCCGAAATCTTTAATAAGTTTATTGTAAATTGTAAGGCTTGGCGCCATAACAAAGAAATTTTTAATCCCTTTTTCGTAATACAGCCAAGCAATAAATGCGCCCATAAGCCTTGTTTTGCCCACACCGGTG
>JAQVEI010000480.1 GCA_028697695.1 Lentimicrobiaceae bacterium | reverse complement strand
CATAATCGCTATCGGGATAACCATTAATAATTTTATTTTTGTACAACTCCATGTTGACGCTGTCGCCCTGGTCACGGTAAATTCGATATAAGTGATAGCTGGAGCGCAGCGCATTTTCATTATCGGGAAAACGATTGAGCATTGCGGTAAAAAGCTCAGCGGCTTTGGGTTTGTCAAACAGTTCTTCCAGGTAAATGATACCACCTTCGAATAGTGCGCCTGCAATGAGGGCGTTGCTTGCCTCCATGCTTTCCGGGGTTAGGGGCAGGTCTGCAAGGTAAGTTTCGCGGCTTTTTAAATCACTACCTTTGGTATCTTTTCCCCGGGTTGAGTCCGCTGTTGCAGTTCCCGGTTCGGACATATCAAAATTCACCTGCCGTTTGTTGCTCAGTCGCCAGTTGTCTTCCAGCTTGCGTCTTCCCCATTTGCGGGTAAACTCACTGTATCCCATACTTATGGCAGCCGGGTTGTAAAAGTACCAGCCTCCTCCACCCACGGAAGTGGTCCCACGGGTGGGGTCAACCATTTGTCGTCCTCCCATAATTCCTGCACCGGCCTGATCGGCAAGGCGCATCTCTTCTTCCCTGCGTTTGGCTTCTTCCTCCTTACGTGTATATTCTTCTATAGCTGCATCAATAATCGCCAGCCGCTCGGCTTCGGGCATGGCAGCCAAATGTTGCAGGCTGTCCTGAACATATACCGTTTGCAGGTTGTCCACCAGTCTGGTCAGTATCTCTGTCCGGGCGGTTATCTCGTCCGAGTTCGGAAAATCGGAAGGAATAGACATAAGCGCGGTGTCGTAATAGGCCTGAGCCGGACGGTATTCTTTGCGCTGGTAATACAGTTCGGCTAAACGCAGCGATGAAATGGCCTTCTGATAATCATTGCTTACACTGGTGGCTACCGACTTGCGCAGGTTCCTGATGCCAAGGGTATCATTCTTGCTTTTAAGTGCGATATCGGCAAGTGCAAAATATATCTGGTCCTGAAAATCGTTATTTTTGTTGTCTTTCAACATTTTTTCCAGCTCTTTCACAATCATTTGCCGGTTTCCGGAATTCACGTTATAAACACGGGCCAGATTAATCCTTGCATTAAAAGCCATTTCAAAAGAAGCCGGGCTTTTCAATACTTTGGCAAAATACTGACTTGCAGTATTATCACGCCCTTCCTTCTGATACAGTTGAGCCAGTATATAGTTTAGGCGAGTGTTCAGCTTTTTATTTTTGTTTAATTCCTGAGCTTTGATGATTTCTTCCCGCGCCAGTTTGTAGTTTTCACGGGCAATATGCATATCGGCCATTACCAGAGGTATCTCCTGTCGCACTTTCCAGGGAAGCAGGGTGGTTTTGGCGTCGTTTTGTAACGTCTCGAATATGGCAATTGCCTTTTCATACAACTTCTGCTGTATATATGTTTTCGCCAGCCACAGACGCGCCTCATATTTTATGGGATGATAATTATAAGTGCGTTCAACAAAATCAAATGCCCGGCGGGCAGCATTGTAATCCTGCTTGTAAAAATTGGCTTTACCTATAAGCAGGTAACTATACATAATCCATTTGACCTGTTCCTGCTTGTCAAAAACCATGGAATGTTTTTGAATCACCTTTGAGGCTTTTTCAATGGCGCGATCCATATTTGGATTAAGAGCCTGGGCATTTTTTTCAGTGCCATAGTTGTTAATGTACAGGATTGAATTGTAATTGTCTTTGACCTGCTTTTCCAATTCATGAATCCCTTCCTTTAAACTCTCATTGCCATTCCAGTAAGCATTATAATGCGCTGTAATGTTATGGTATGCCCGTCGGGTAAAGGTGTTTTTACGCGTAGAGCATGAGGCCGATACTAAAAGTACGACGAAGACAAGCCACAGAAAACGATTTGTAATAAACTTTGATATCAAGATAAGCCGGATTACAGTTTTATTCAATAACTGATAAAGTGCAAAAATATTTTATTTTTTCGAATAAGCCGGTAATCAATTACATAATTTAATGTTGAACCCCAATTTTCAGCGCTGTTTTTCAGCGGATTTGCCAATAAAACTTAAACGATTAAGATAAAAAATGGTAAGTGCCATATTTTTCGGATATTTGCAGCGGAAAATCAAATTAATTGTTCCGTTAAATGTCGGTAATTCCCTCTAACGAAGCAGGTAGTAAAAAAAAAGTACCCTGGCATTCGAAATTACGAAACAAATACAGACTGGTTATATTAAATGAAGACAGTTTTGAAGAGAAGCTTTCATTTAAGTTATCCCGGCTGAATGTATTTGTAATAATCGGGATGCTGACCATTGTATTGATTTTTTTTACCATTTATCTCATTGCCTTCACGGGATTGCGTGAATATATACCGGGTTACAGCGATGCATCTGTTCATCGCAGTTTGTATGAGTTACAGCTCAAGGCCGATTCAGTTGAAACAGCCTTAAAGAGCAGAAACCTGTATATAGAGAATATGAAAAAGATTTTAAGCGGGGATGTGCCGGATGATGTTAATTTGGGCGAACAGCAACGGGACACCATCAATCATGCGCAGTATAAAGGCATCAACATCGTTCGTTCGCCTGAAGATTCAATGCTGAGGCAGCAATATGAACAGGAAAATCAGTATTTGTTGAGTAATCAGGTTGAAACCGGCAAACAATCTGCCATTTCATTAAACAAAATTAACTTCTTCACACCCATTAAGGGAACCGTTACCAATCACTTTGACGCTTCCCAACAGCATTTTGGCGTGGATTTGGTGGCGGCCCGCAACGAAGCTGTTAAAGCCGCCTATGACGGAGTCGTGTTTTTTTCGGAATGGACAGCAGAAACCGGTCATGTAATTGCCATCCAGCATCCTGCCAATATTATTACTGTTTACAAACACAATGCTGTGCTTTTGCGCCGTCAGGGTGCATTTGTCAGAGCCGGGGAGTCTATTTCCATTATTGGCAATTCGGGTGAGTTGTCCTCAGGCCCTCATTTGCATTTTGAGATATGGATT
>JAQVEI010000479.1 GCA_028697695.1 Lentimicrobiaceae bacterium | reverse complement strand
TAAACCATACAGCAGGGAGCAAATTGCCAGATGGTTGGTTGATGTGGATAAGCAAAGGGATGTATTAAGCAGAGCACAAACGGCGCGGCTTGATATTTTTTTAAAGGAATATGCACTTGAGGCAGGAAAAATGAAGTATGGAGTAATAGAGTTGGCTAAAAAGGAAGATCAGCTTTCTGTTCATCTGCTTCCACCTGAAGTTGTTTGGAAAGACAGTCTATTCAGGGCAATATTACGTCCAATATATGGAATTAGATATTTTAATGCAGGCAATGAATCTTTTTATCACAGTTATGGCGGAGCAGAAGCTATTGCCTATGCAGGTAATGGATGGGCTGGCTATGCAAGTTTGAGAGATAATTATCAAAGTCTGGAACCTATGGCAAGGCCTACTTATCTTACACAAGAAGAAGGTGGCAATTATAAAATCGGAGTACAAGGCAGGTCTGGTGCTGATTATAGCGAGATGCGCGGAGGTATTACTTATTCATGGAACTGGGGATCAATAGCATTTATTAAGGATCATTTGCAATGGGGTGATGCGTATAACGGAAGTAATATCTTAGCCGGAAGGAACCCATCCTTTCCAATGGTGAAGCTCCACCTTAATCCGGTTAAATGGCTCGAGTTTGAGTATTTTCACGGGTGGTTGGTTTCACAGGTAGTTGACAGCAGCCGGTCCTATATCACCGCCAATGGCGATTACAGGGCAGTCTTCAGAGAGAAGTATATCGCGGCAAATATGTACACCTTTAAGCCATTCAGACGACTCAATTTTTCCATTGGCAATTCTATCATATACAGCGATGTTCCTGTGCAACCAGCTTATCTTATTCCTTTTTTCTTTTTTAAGTCGCTTGATCATACCTTGAATAAAGGCATTGATAATCAAAATTCAGCCATGTTTATAAATGTCAGTTCCAGACAAATTAAGTATTTACATTTGTTTGCCTCGGTATTTGTAGATGAGTTTTCAGTATCTCGATTAGGAGACCCTGATCGTCATAATTTTACAAGTTTTAAGGGTGGGGCAGCTCTGACCGGATGGCCACTGGCGAACCTGTTCATTGCAGGGGAATACACTCGTACTAACCCAATGACTTATAAACACAGGGTTCCGGCAACTACTTATGCAACCAATCTCTTTAATCTTGGCCATTATTTGACAGATAATTCGGAAGAGGTTTTTGTGAGTGTTCGCTACGCCCCGATTAACACTTTACAGCTTAAAATAAACTATACTTATGCAGTACATGGAAATGATTATCAATATGTTTTTGGTACTACACCAGTTGATGAGTTTCCTGTTTTAAAGGACAAAACATGGTCGAATACCACCCTGGTTTTTCGTGCGGATTATTTACCCTTACCCAATGTACGTATTTTTGCAGAATACAGTAAAGGAAAGATGGAAGGATATGATGTGGATGGCAAAACTGCAGCCTATTACCTGAATCGTTTTGGGGCAGACTATTTGCATGGAAAAACGAGCACCCTTATTTTGGGTTTTGGGATAGGTTTTTAAAACTATAGAGCGCATCCGAAAAACAGGAAAGTGATAACACAGATGCTTAGTATCAAATTTATATCTTTTAAGGATTTGCCTGGATTTAGTGCTTTACGGGTTCAAAAATGTTGGGAATTAAAATGTAAGTTATGCAGGTGTTGGTGATCAGGGATGCTCCGGAAGCAGTTTTGGAGGAGAAAATCCGTGAGTTTTACGAATCTCAGTCGTTCAGGACAGTTTTTCAATCGGTTGATTATTTTCTTTTTTTTAAGGAGGTAAGGTTTTATAAACCACTATTGTTTGTTACCATTGAATCAGATCGGGTGACTGGCTTGCTTTTGGCGGTGCTGATTCGGGAAGGAGACGGTTTGCTATCACTGATGAGCCAGCGTTGTGTAGTTTATGGAGGGCCTATGGCTATCAAGGATGATCCCGAAATAATTAATGCCTTATTAGTTAAGCTTAACAATACCGTAAAGCACAGTGCCCTTTTTACGCAATTCAGGAATTTCAGGGAGTGGCCAGGGAAGGTGCATCATGTTTTTAAGGCGAATGGTTTTGTATTGCGCGACCGGCTCAATTCATTTGTGTTGCTGCAGGAGAAATTTCCGGTTGAGATGCAGTTTAGCACCAGCAGGCGAAGACAGCTTAAAAAAGCTCTGCAGTCAGGGGCAATTGTAAGGGAAGCCACTTCACAAAAAGAAGTTGATCAGTTATATACCCTGCTCGAAGATCTGTATCATCAAAAAGTGAAAAAACCAATTCCTGACCAGCAGTTTTTTAAATTATTTTTTAAAAAGATCGTTCCGAAAGCTGCCGGTGTAATCTTGTTGGTTTGGTATGCAGATAAGCTTATTGGAGGTATTGTTTCACCTGTTACAGAGGGTGTGAGCATTTCTGAATTGTATGTATGTGGACTTGATAGGGAGTATCCGGCTTGTTATCCCAGTGTGCTGGCAACCTGGGCAGCTATGGATTATGGACAGAGGCATGGTCTTCAATATTTTGATTTTATGGGTCTTGGCAGGCCAGAGGTACCTTATGGTGTTAGAGATTTTAAACTCAGATTTGGAGGCAATCAAATGAACCTGGGAAGGTATGCCCGACGCAACCAGAAAGTGCTGTATATTATCGCTGAACTGGGATATAATGTTTGGCGTGCGCTTAGAAGTAAGGTTTAAAAAAATAAATGTTTGTAAGTTATAGGTCGCCAATCAAGATTTTTATCTATTTTTGCTGCATAATCAACCAGATATTCATATTGTATGAATGTGTACAAGATGACGAATCTGATTAAGCCATTTATCAACCAGCATGAAATGTTATGGCTTCAACAGCGATTAATTTGCAATTCACCTCAGACCTAGAACTCACATTGTCACCAACCACCAATACCGGTCAGGAAGGAAAGAAAATCAATGATCTTCAAGAGATTATTATCGAACAAGCCGGGCCAGAAGTGTGGAAGTTCATTTCGCCTTTGCTTGATGA
>JAQVEI010000478.1 GCA_028697695.1 Lentimicrobiaceae bacterium | reverse complement strand
AGCAATTGAAGTCAATATTACCGACCAAAAAACAACCGACAGGCTAAGCAGGGATAAAAGCCCTGCTGTTGAAGGGTAATATTTTACAGCAAGAAAAGTACCCAGAGGGATAGACAGCAATACAGGCGTAAGAATTATAATGCCCGGATACCCAAAACGATTTCTCAAACCTATCATTTTTCGCTTTGTACCGGTCTTTTTACCCCGGGTATTTCTTCTTTCGTAATGCAAACCCGTAATCTGCTCCAACGCTCTGAATATCAACGGAAAGTGATTTAAATAAATTCGATTAAGCAGACAACTGAAAAAATAAAAGAAAAGCACACCCAGAATGCCTCCCACAGAAGTATTGATTAGCGTATGAAGATACGAAAATCCATAGATATAGGACAAGGGCGCAGCAAAAAGAAATTTCACCGCGCTGATTAAAATTATACTGAGTTGCTTTATCAGAAAACCTTGAGTAATCATCAGAAATTAAAACGTGAATAAGCAGATTGCCATGAAACCTGCATTCAAATAGATAACTATAAAAGATAACTTTTATTATCCAGGCAACAATTAATAACATTTTATCCTGCACATAGTTTGATTCCGACATTAGAAAATTGTTTTTTGCCACTAGCTGGCATTCATTCTCCCGTGTTGCTTATCTTTACCCCTCCAATACATCAACTATGAAAAGATTATTATCAGGCATTTTTTTTATATTTAGTTTAGCTTACACAACTGCCCAACCCCAATATCCTCAGGATTATTTTCGTTCGCCTACAGATTTCGCGCTTGTGTTGTCGGGCACTTTTGCCGAGTTGCGGGCCAATCATTTTCATTCAGGCATCGATATTAAAACCGGTGGCGTAGAGGGTAAACCTGTATATGGATGTGCTGACGGATATATCAGCCGCATTAAAATATCTGCCTATGGTTATGGCAAAGCTTTGTATGTGGTTCATCCAAATGGTTATACGACAGTTTATGGTCATTTAAGCAGTTTCAGGAGCGACATAGCCGATTATACTATCCGCCATCAATACGAGTTGGAATCATTTGAAGCTGATTTATTTTTAACACCCGGTCAACTAACCGTTAAAAAGGGAGAAGTATTTTGCTATGCAGGCAACAGCGGGTCATCTATGGGGCCTCATCTGCACTTTGAAATAAGGGAAACAGCCACCGAAGAGCCGATAAATCCAATGCTTTTCGGGTTATCGGTCAAAGATTTTATACGGCCAACCCTTAAAGGATTTCGCATTTACGCGGAAGGGGAATCCAGCCTGGTGAATGGCAAACAGGGTTCGGCTGAACCACTGCTTGCAGGCTGGGGCGAAAATTATCATTTCAGGCTGGGAGATACTGTAACCGTGTCGGGGGGTGTATCTTTTGGGATTTATGCATGGGATTTACTCAACAATGCATCCAACAAAAACGGGATCAACCGCATAAGCATGTACGTTGATTCAGGCATTTTTTTCAACTACATTGCTCATCGCTTTAGCTTCAGTGAAACCCGATACCTGAATGCACTCATTGATTATACTGAATACACTAAAACCGGGAACCGGTATATCATGACACGCAAACTACCCAATTCCAGGCTTAGCCTGTACGATAAAGTAGTGAACGAAGGCATCTTTTATCCTGAGCCGGGCAAAAACTACCGCATAAAAGTTGAGCTGGCAGACGGTATGAACAATATCTCGATACTTAGATTCAACCTGAAGGGAGAACCTCTGCGTAATGACTTGAAGAAGCCTGCAATTAAAGGCCAGTTGTTTGCTTATCACACCATGAACCGATTTTCGACACCTCACATCAGGCTAACGATGCCCGAAAATTGTTTGTATGAGAATATTGACTTTGAGTACACAACCGCTCAGGCACTAAAGAACAGTTGCGCGGCGGTGCATGCCATTCATAAACCGGAAGTCCCGCTTCACAATTACTTCGATTTATCCATCCGTATTGACTCAGCCTGGCGCGGTTATGCTGACAAGCTGGTTATGGTAAGGCTCAATGCCCGCAACAAACCCACCTCAGTTGGCGGAAAGCATGAAAGTGGATTTATAAACGCCAGGGTGAGGGACTTTGGCCGGTACACCCTCATGGCTGATACGCTTAAACCTGTAATTAAGCCGAGAAACATAGCGGAAGGCAAAAAAATTTCGGCTCAATCAACCATTGAATGCACCATAAGTGATGACTTGTCAGGTATAAAAAGCTACAGAGCAACCTTAAACGGCCGCTGGATACTAATGGATTACGATGCCAAAGTCAGCTTGCTAACCTATAAATTTGATGACAGGCTGAAACGGGGTGAAAACAAATTTGAGCTGGTCGTTATGGATGGATGCTTAAATAAAACTGTTTATACAGTTAACGTTCAGTATTGATATACCTATTCACAACAGAGAGGTACTCAGCACCAATGGTTACCAGCAGGCACTGTCCGATTTCGCCCAAGCGTACCAGTACGCGTCGGGTTCCCCTGTATTCAACCAGTTCGCCGGTTAAACCCAGCATAGGCCCGGCAATGACCTCAATTTTCTGACCCGGCTTAAAACGCTGGTCTGAAACATCCAGCTCAATCTCATGTTGCAGCAGCCGTTTGATGATATCGATTTGGCTTTCAGGAATGGGTGCAGGCTTTCCTTCAAAGGTAATGAAACGAACCAGATTACCAGTTTCCAGTACCGACTTACAGGAGGAGATAGATATTTTTACAAACAGATAGGACTTAAACAGTGGCTCATCTACCCATTTCCAGCGATCGCTCCACCGGCGCCGGGTGCGTTGCAATGGCAAATAACATTCAACACCTGCATCGGTTAATTTTCTGCAGGATGATTTCTCGTTTCGCGGACGTGTGTAACAGGCATACCATTGCAATGTATGGTGCTTACTTGTTCCATTCATTTCAATGCTCACGTTCATTCAGTTGATAAAAATATTAATTCCGGCAGGTCAATTTATTCAGGAAACCGGAGCATTAACCCGAAGTT
>JAQVEI010000477.1 GCA_028697695.1 Lentimicrobiaceae bacterium | reverse complement strand
GAAAAAAAGTATTGTTGCCAATGAAACCTTTCGATAGCAATACCCCTAACTATCAATTGGGAGAACAAATAAAAGATAGTCTGTGCATGCCATCTATTTATACAACTTATCGTATTTATGATGAAGCGTATAATTGTGATCCTGATACGATTCCCTGCAACATTGAAAATGTTATGAATGCATGGGATGATCCATTTGGTGCAGTAACATGGGCAACGCATGGAAGTAGCTCCTACGCGTCTGGAGTTATGAGCTCGCAAGATGCTCTTCAACTAGAAGACGAACAGCCGTCTATTGTAATGATGGGATCCTGTTATAATGGTTATCCTGAAGATTATCAAAATCTAGGTTATTCACTACTAAAAAATGGCGCAGTTGCTACTATTTCATCAACAAGAGTTTCCTGGTATGGTATTGGCACTACATTTATTGAAGCAGACAACCGCTACATACATGGGTTTTGCTACTTTTTTACAAAAAAAATTCTTAATAATCAATCTGTTGGGAGATCATTGTTTTCCACAAAAAACATCAATAACAACAGTGCCGATTTCTATTGGATGAATTCTTTTGATTTCAATATATATGGCGATGCGTCTATATCCATTTTACCATTAGATTTAAACTCAGTATCAATGCCATTGGTTCAAACCAATACCCCAGCAAATATAACTCACAACAGTGCAGAGCTACACGGAGAAATTCTTAACGATGGTGGCACAAATATTTATGAAAAGGGCTTTTACATTGGGATAAATCCAAACCCTGAGATTAACGGTGGTTTAAAAGTAAATTTAGATATAGCTCTTGATATTTTTGAATTAACAATTGAAGATCTTTTACCAGAAACACAATACTATGTAAAAGCATATGCAAGTAATTTTATTGGGACTTCCTATGGAAGTGAGTTATCCTTTTTCACTTCTGTAGAAACAATTTGTACACCATTATGGAGTGTAATTCCCAACCTCCAATTCAATATGCAAGTCATTGCACAAATTATGATAGACGATGCCGTATCCACCAATCCCAATGATGTGCTGGGAGCTTTTGTGGGTGACGATTGCCGTGGCATTGGCAGTCCCATCGATGGTTCGGGTTTGGTGTTCTTGTCTGTTGGTTCAAATGAAGCCTCAGGCGAAGAGATAGAACTTAAAATATGGAACAGCAGCCTGTGTGAGTTTTGCGAAGCTGGCCCGGGCTTCACCTTTGAAAACCTGGGTGAAGTGGGCACCTTTGAAAATCCGCTTCAAGTAAGTTGCATCACTGATGTTGATTTAAACCTTTCGTTCGGACAAGGCTACACCTGGTTTAGCGAAAACCTTGCACCTGAAGATGCCCATCCAAATAGTATGTTTGATGGATTGGAAGCTTGCAACAACGACCGACTCATTGGTCAGTCCAATTTTAGTGTGTATTATAATGGCAGCTGGAACGGCACCATCACAGCAATGAATCCATTCTACAGTTACCGCATGAAGCTTTGCGAGGCACAGGAATTTACGGCCACTGCACCACCGGCCGAAATAACGCCTATTTCGCTAAACGCCGGATATACCTGGCTGGGTTATCTGCCTCAGGCTTGCTTACCGGTAAATGATGCACTGGCTAACCTGAGTCCTGCTCCTACTGCCAACGACCGCTTAATCGGACAGAGTAGCTTTGCATTGTTTACGGGTACAGAGTGGATTGGCTCCTTAACAACCTTATGTCCTGGTGAGGGCTATGTAATTAAGCTGGCCAATGAATCTGCACTGACTTATCCAGAGGCTTCTGCCAATGGTGCTATGAACAAGCAGATAGACGCTGAAGCAGATTCACCAATTGGGGTAATGCCTGAAAAGAATCTGCAGCATAGCATGACGGTGCTGGGACAAATTGAACTGGCCAGTGGACAATATAGCTCCAATACCAACGACCGCATTTATGCCTATATCAATGACCGCTGCGTAGGCATGGCCAATCCGATGGAAACTAAGAATGGACTAATCTTCCTGAGTATAGGGGAAAACAGTGAAGAATCTCAGAAAGTAAGATTCAAAATCTGGCTCGATGAGCAGCAGCAGCTATACCAGGCCAATGAAACGATGACTTTTGTTCCTCTAAAAGGGGAAGGTGTATTTGATAGTCCGTTTAAGTTTACTTTAGGAAATCCAGTTGTTGATCAAGATGATTGGTTTGTTGGAGAGCCTTATCCGAATCCATTTACGGAGGAAACGGTTGTGCCAATGCATTTAAAGGAACCTGCAAAAGTCAATTTAAAACTTTACGATGTAGCTGGACAGGTTGTTTTAAGTACGGAGAAAGCTTTCATTACAGCCGGAAAACAGGAATTTCATCTAAAAAAAGAAGCCTTAAAGGCCGGAGTCTATACACTTAATATTCAAATACTTAATAATGAACTTGTCTTGAGCAAAAGTCATTTGCTTATTATCTATTAAATTTTTACTGATAAACCAAGAGCTATCAGATCGTATAGCTCTTGGTAATCAGTTTAACGCAGCCAACATAATGAAAAGTTGTAAATTTATTTTAATAGTTTTATGGGTACTAATAGGGCTTCAACCTATCTTAGTCCAGTCTAGACTTATGCTTAAAATAAATTTGCGGACGATGTTGTTTCAGTGTCTGCTGGTAGGCTGCGGCTCTAATATTCCAAGGACATTTTAAATTGAATCTCCATCCTCGCCCCGCTTTCAGGTTTTATTTTATTGGATACTGCAAAGGCGAAGGCTGTTGCGCCAAATTCTTCGTTGAGTAGTTGGATACGGGTGTAGATCATTTCAAGGCCGCGGGATTTGTGTGTTGATTTTGATTCGGGGGCGATGCCGGGGCCGTTGTCTTCAACAATGCATTGGTAGCCTTCGGGGCTGATTTGTTCAAATTGGATGTTGATTATACCGGTATCTTTTGCCTTGTTTGCACCGTGTTTGATGGCGTTCTCGATAAGTGGTTGTATCAGCATGGGCGGTATCTGGGTGGTTTGCAGGTCGAGCTTTGG
>JAQVEI010000021.1 GCA_028697695.1 Lentimicrobiaceae bacterium | reverse complement strand
GAGCAGATTTCCATTGAGGAAGAAATAATCAGTGCACCTCAATTTTTAAAAGAGGGACAGGCTGTGGAGATATTGGTTCATGCCGAAACCGAAACCCCGCTGAGCTGCGATTTACCTCCATTTGTGGAGCTCACTGTTACATATGCTGAACCGGGCGTAAAAGGCGACACCGCAACCAACGCGCTTAAGCCGGCTACCGTAGATACCGGAGCAACAGTAAATGTTCCGCTTTTCATTAGCGAAGGAGAACGCATCAGGGTAGATACCCGAACAGGAAGTTATTCCGAGAGGGTAAAATAATTAATTTTTCCGACCGGCTTACCCACATTTAAGCCGGTTTTTTTTAAATTCTGTTTTCAGGCATGAAGATTAATCCCCCTTTGGCATTGGCAACCATAGCTTCTATGATTGGAGCGGAGTATGATGGTATTGCTGACTTTAAGATAACCGGTTTGAATGAAATTCACATGGTTGAACCTGGTGACATTACTTTTGTCGATCATCCAAAATATTATTCAAAAGCGCTGAACTCAAAGGCTACCACTATCATCATTAATCAAAAGGTTGACTGCCCTGAAGGGAAAGCCTTGATTTTTCATGATGACCCCTTCGCTGCATTTAACCTGCTTATCAATAAATTCAGGCCTTTCGCACCTTCAGCTTCAGCGATTAGCCCCAGCGCAATTATCGGGGAGGGTACCACAATTCAACCAAATTCATTTATCGGTAACCATGTAGTTATAGGCAAAAACTGTATTATCCATAGTAATGTAAGTATATATGATCACGCACATATCGGAGACAATGTCATTATCCATTCGGGCAGTGTAATTGGTGGTGATGCCTATTATTTTCAACGAAAACCGGAAGGTTACAGGAAGTTTAACACCTGTGGTCGTGTTGTAATTGAAGATGATGTTGAAATTGGGGCTTTGTGTGCCATCGATAGCGGAGTCACGGGTGACACTTTTATAGGCCGGGGAACAAAATTCGATAATCATGTTCAGGTAGGCCACGATACTACTATTGGGCGCAATTGCCTTATAGGTTCTCACTGCGCCATTGCCGGTGTTACCCGTATTGAAGATGATGTAATATTGTGGGGGAAGGTTGCAATAAATAAAGATATTGTAATAGGCAAAGGGGCAGTTTTATTGGCAACATCAGCAGTAGATAAAAGCCTTGCCGGCGGAAAAGTTTATTTTGGAATACCTGCGGATGAAGCCAGAAAGAAATGGAAAGAGTTGGCCGCTCTTCGTCGATTGCCAGCCATAATTGGCAACATACCAGCTACAGAACAGGTAGAAGCCGGCGTTAAAAGCCAACATCCTGAAAATTAGTGCCAACTCCACACAATTATATCCTGCAATTTTCAGTACCAGGATAAAGGAGATAATCTATAACTTTTCTCTACCGGAAACAGGCCAACTAATGCCTCCCCGGTTAGATATATTAACCACTAAGTTCGTCTGTTGCCTGACTTTTTCGATGGTAAATATCCAGGGCCACCAGCATAGCAATAAAACCCCAGAACGGTACCGATGCCTTATCGGTATCCAGGAAGTTATTTAAAAAGCCATGGATAAAATAAGTTATCAATGACAATACTATAACCAGGCTAAAGATACGCACATCCGGGTGATTCGATCGCTTGTACACTCTAATTCCGGTATATATAGCGGCAATTGCAATCCACACTATGCTTAATAGTCCCGGCAGGCCCTGTTCTGACAAAGGGCCGATATACTCGCTGTGAGCATTGCCCAAATCACCAGCATTGGTACTGATGATGGTACGCTCCTTTGATCGCTGAAAAGGAGCGTAAATAAACTGATAGGTCCCCGGACCCCAACCAAAGGCCGGCCGTTCGTTAAACATCCGGAAAGCCGACTGCCAGCGGTTGATACGTTCAAGGTTGGAAGCATCGGAAGATATGTTGTAGATGGACTGCACGTGTTCAATGAAATCAGCAGATGAATCTTGTTTGTTCTTTTCAAGGACAAACAAAATTTCACTTTTAAACATATAAAATGAAGCAATCAATATCCCCACTCCGGTAAGTATCCACCTGAGTTTAACCTTGTAAACAATAAGCAAAGCAACACCCAGTGCTGCTGCAACACTAATCCAGGCGGCACGGCTGTATGACAGGAACAAAGCCACCAGGAGTACAACAGAGACAATCCAGGCTGAATAGCGGTAAAACCTGGAACGGTTTCGTAAAAAAATGGCTCCTATGAAAACGGGCAGGAAAAATGCCAGAATAGCTCCATAGGCAGTATGATCATTGTAAAAAGGTTTCATTACCCAGTGGCCCTGTTTTTCCGCAAAACCGTATTGTGCATGCCGAACAGTAGTATATACAATTACAATTATAAGAGAAATGACATAAGCCCACTGAAAACGTTCCAGATTTTTAATGTCTTTGAAAAGCAGGACACCCACGAAGAACATAGGGATCACAAACCACAGCCTCGCTATCAGAAATTTAAACGACACAACCGGCATGGAGCTGGTCAAACTGGTAATCAATATCCAGAACAGGTTAAAAAACACGGCCAAAGTAACCGGGTGTCTGTATATTCTTTTATCGTAATTTCTGTCGAAAAGCAGTTTAAGGATGAATAGAAGCAGCACGCCAACCAACATGGGTTCGGCAGGTAGCGATATTCCAAAGCCCAAATCACTGTTGGCAATTTCAACCGATAAAGGAACTATAAATACAATGAGCAGCAATAGGTTATCGAGGCGGAACAAATACAGGAAAATAACCACAAACGCCAGTGGAATAGCAAAGCCCCAGTAAATCTCTTTTATCACCAAAATGGTATTCAGCACAATGAAAAATCCACTGAGCAGATAAAACCATTTTATTTTTAATTTGTCAGACACAAGGTGACGGGTTAGAGCAATTTACAATGTTACGAATGCATCAGGCAAGCTTACTTTCCTCCTGAATGCGTTTTTTGTTTTCGACAATTGATATGGTTACAACTGCGAATACCAATGATGCGGCCACGGCATACAGCACAATGAGCCAACGTACGGGATAGGATTTTTTGTCGGCTACCAAAGGTGGAGTGATTATATTGGTAAATGTAAAGTTTTTGTTTGCATCATACACCGCCTGATCGTAAACCTCTTCAAACTGTGCGTAAATCCGCAAAACATCATTGCGCCTTTGAGTAAGAATAGCCATACGCTGCGCATTTTCTTCAAAGTTTTCCTTTAAGCGCAATACATCTTTCATGTTTATGTTGGTAGAATTTGATCCATCTACAGTGCGCAGGTAACCACGGGTAATTTCTCTGGCCTGACTTTCAAAATCAATGAGTTCATACTCCTGACCCAACATTTTAAGTTCGGTCTCAATACTATCCAGTTGAACACGCTTTTGCCCGAGGGTTTTACCCATACTTCTCACCACTTCGTTGTATTTATCCCTGTGGATGCTACCAATTTTGCTGTTAACAAAATGAATAATTGAAAGCACCATATCACGGGCAATTACCGGGTCGGTGTCCATTACGGTTATTTCAATAGACTCCCACTGCGTTTTGTTTATCTTTACGTTCTTATTGTAAAGATAATTCATTGTTGAGCTGAAATATTTATACGATGAATCAATCCCATAGTGCCTGGGAAGATCAAATTTATGCATCACGCTGTCACGAATGTCTTCTGACAGCATCCATTGCAGCATTTGTTCTGATTCACTTTCATCAGAATAGGGAGCTATATTGGATGGATAGACCAATGCATAGGACTTATACCTTGGCTTAATAAAATAAGCCCCGGAGAAAATAGCTGCCAAAAATGCTGCAATAACTACAATTGCAAGCAAATGCCATTTCCATTTGAATAAAATATTCATCATACGGATATTGCTGAAATAGTTTTCCATGTTAGGCTTAATGTTGTCCATTATGCTGAAATTAAATCTTAACTTTTTTCTTCTGAAAAAGACTTTTTTTTTATCCTGTGCTGGATACCGTATTTTTCAATGATTACAATAAAAATTGCACCCAGTATAAGGGCTGTTAATGTTGAAACCAAAACAATGATCCACCGGATAGGATATGACTTTCGTTCTGCTTTGTAAGCAGACTCAACGACAAACTTTTGAGGAAGTGTTTCTGTAGCGTCAACCTGTGCCTCTTCATAGCGGGCTTTCAGGTAACTAAGTTGTTTCTTTTCGTGTTCGAGCATATCGCGTAACGAAACGTAAGCTCCACCATACCGGGCAAGCAGTTGTAACTGCTCATTAAGTGCCTGAATTCCCCGCTGATTACCTCTGGCAATCTCTATGGCCAACTGCTGATTAATCATCTCACTTTGTGATTCATAATCATAAACACCCTTTTCACGAATCTTTCGCAATGAGTCCTCTTTTGCAGCGATATCATTTTTAAGTTTCAGGTATTCATTTTTTACAATTTCAAATCCTCTCACAGCGCGTTCACGTTGCATTTCATTTTTAATGGAATCATGCAACTCCGATATGGTGTTGGCAATGTCGGCTGCCATTTGCGGATCACGATCAAGCACCGTAATCTTCACTGCCATGTAATCGGTTCGTCTGAAAGTAATATTTTTTTCCCACAAACGATAAAGCTCTGTGTTTTTGTATTTGGATGCCGGATTGATTTTGTAATGCTTCATTAAATCGTATTTCCGCACCACGCGATCGCGTATTTTGCTGGAACTAAGGATCTGAAGCATTTGTTCGGTTTGTTCATCTTCACCAAACTCAAGAATGTCACTCTTTGCTGAAGGTTGCTCATTCAGCAGGGCCCGTGAAATGGAGTTGCTCGATACCGGGAACAATACAACACTCGAACGATACAGCGGAGTAATAAATATGGAAGAGGAGAATAAAGCTGCCAGAATTGCTGCAACCAGCCCAATAATAATCAAATGTTTGCGCCAGGTAAACAAAAATATCCCCAGGCCGGTAGAATCAAATTCTTTATAGTCAGTTGGTTTATACTCCCGCATCATGAATTGAAGGTTCGTTTAAGGGTGCCAAAGATATGGAAAAAAGTATCATTAGGGTACTTAAAAGTAAAAAGAGAAATTCTTATTTGTGCAGTTAAAGGTTTTAAAAGCAAATCAAACATAAATCATCTTTTAATAATTCTGCCATTCCCGGCGGTTTGTTCAATGGAGTTGTAAAACTCCATTTCCTTTTTACAGGAACATAAATATTCAGGGTTTCAGTTTACATAAAACCCAGATTCCATCAGATATTTTTCAAGCGACCTGTAAACAGCCCCAGGAATTTGGTAATGTTTAGTAAACCAAGCGCCATGGCTAAAAGCATTGAAAGTACGTTGGCAATCAAAAAAGCTTTTATCCAATCCAGGTTTAAGTTACGCATTACCAAAACAATGGTAACCACTCCGCAGCAAAACAACATCAGTCTCAGCACATATTTTACATTAAACTGGAATTTAAAAAACAGAGCGGCCAGTAAAATTTGGAGGATGGCCATAATGGATTGCGTTACCAGGCTTGCCCAGGCCGAGCCCAGTGCGCCAATTTGAGGGATGAGCCATAAATTAAGCCCAATATTGAATATCATTCCACTGGCTGCAACTATATTCAGTTGCTTCAAATTTCCATTTGCTGTAAGTAATGTACCGAATACATAATTGGTTGAGATAGGTATAAAACAAAATATAAGTACACCCAGCACTACGGCCGATTCTTCAATCAGATGAAAATACATAAGTTCCGTTATCTGAAGGCGAAATGCCCAACAGGTAAGTGCGAAAGTTACTGAAACTACAAAAAGCAATGAAAAGGACAACCTGACCAGATGACTTACATTTTGGGTTTCTTTAATGAGTCTGGCAAAAATAGGCAGCAATAAAACTGAAAAGAGATATGCAAAGTTATTGGAGGCATCAAGTAATCTGAAAGCATGTGCATAAATTCCCGACTGCTCCTTGCCCTGGGCATCACCAAGCAACTTTACAATCATCACCGAATCAAAACGGTTGTAAAAAGCCATCAACAACACCAATAAAGCAAAGGGCAGGCTTTGTTTTATAATCATCAGAAAAAAAGGAGTATTCCAGTTGAGCTTTCTAAAAGAGGCTTTTTTAACTACCACACTCAGGGCAACCAGGGCAGTTATAATGTAAGAAAATGTTTGAGCATAAATAAACCACTCTATCCTAAACTGCTGATGAGTTACATTTCCCCATAGCAACACACTGCATATCACTATCATTAACACCCGATCCAGCACACTGATGACACTGTCTGTCTTGAAGAAAAAAAGTGCCGAAATATTTGAACGTAAGTATAAAATGAATGAAGCAAAAAATTGATTTAATCCCAGCATACCAAGCATCCAGAGTTCATACCCCCTGAAACCCCAAATAAGCCCGAACCCAAAAATAATTACAAAATAAATTAGGGCAAGGATAAATTTTAAAATGATGATACTGGAAAAATGCTTGTTCAAAAGATGGGTATTCTGAGCAATATTTTTATTGTTGAAATTGGTGATTCCAAAATCCAACAGGATATTAAAGATGATGGTGAAGTTAAAAACTGCGAAATAAAAGCCAAAATCCTCAGCTCCCACAACATTTTGAACTGTCCGGTCGATACCAAAAATATAAATGGGCTTAATCAACAGGTTGAGCAGCAGCAAAAAACCAAGATTGGTAAGAAATTTCCGTTGCATACCTGAATTTAGCTGTATATGAGTGAGGATACTATTTCGGCCATTTGGCCGTTATGTTGGCCGGTAAGCCGGAAAGCTTTAAATTTGCGCAAATTTACATTATTCTTAACATAAACTGAAGCGAGCATAGAATTCAGTTAAAAAAAATACATTTTGAAGATTGCAGTTAATACCCGGTTGTTGCTTTATGGCCGGTTGGAAGGTATAGGCTGGTTCACTTTCGAGAACCTGAGCCGCATTGTCCGGGCACATCCTGAACATGATTTTTATTTTATATTTGACAGGCCCTATCATCCTGATTTTATATTTAGTTCGAATGTTCATCCTGTGGTAATTGGTCCTCAGGCACGTCATCCATTACTTTACTTCCTATGGTTTGAATTCTCGGTGAACCGGATTTTAAAAAAGATAAATGCCGATGTTTTCCTTTCTCCCGACGGGTATATGTCGTTAAGAAGCAAAATTCCCGGCATAGCTGTATTTCACGATTTGAATTTTGAGCATTATCCTCAGGACCTTCCCCGTGCTGAACGATGGTATTACCGCCATTTTTTTCCAAAATATGCACACAAAGTCAGGCGCATTGCTACGGTTTCTGAGTTTTCTAAAAAAGATATAGTCGGGCAATATGGAGTAAATCCTCAGAAAATTGATGTGGTGTACAATGGGGCCAATGAGCAATATTGTCCGTTAAACGATGAGCAGAAGACTGCTGCCCGTGAAAAATTCACCGGCGGAAAGCCCTATTTCTTTTTTGTTGGCGCCCTGCATCCCCGCAAAAATTTAATCAATTTATTCAAGGCTTTTGAACTTTTCAAGATCGGGGATCAGGTCGGAACCATGCTTTTGATCGCCGGTGCCCGCAAATGGTGGACGGGTGAAATTGCAGAGGTATACGATAGTTTGAATTGTAAAGCAGCGATAAAATTTGCCGGCCGCCTGCCTGCTTCCGATATGAAACTTGCAATGGGGTCGGCCCTTGCATTAACCTACGTCTCTTATTTTGAGGGCTTTGGCATTCCTATCATTGAAGCTTTCCGAAGTGGAACTCCTGTAATTACTTCCAACATAACATCCATGCCGGAAGTTGCCGGTGATGCAGCCATATTGGTTAATCCCTTTGATCCGGAAGATATCTGTGCAGCTATGTCAACTTTAAATGAATCTATCGAAAAAAGAAACGCTCTCATTCAGGCGGGAATTAAACGTGCTCAGCTTTTCACATGGGACAAATCAGCAGAGAAATTGTGGCAAACGGTTCAGAAAGTTATCGACGAGGTGTAGATGACATTCCGAATTATAATCCAAGTAAATAAAAGGCAGGAGATTTAATTAAAAAAGTCCGCATATGGCGGACTAAAAATTAAAATATTATCGCTCATAATTCTCAATTTCGGATTATGGAAATGAGTATCGAAATGAGTGCAAATACCAAAAGAATGTGAATCAGATAACCAGCAGAATAAACAAAAAACCCGAAAATCCATCCGATGATTAGCACTACAGCGATAATATAAAGTAACGATCTCATGGCTTAAAGGGCATTAATTTCATCAATCAATTCCTGACGAGCCTTGCCGGTTCTATTTTGCAGGCGCCCCAGCAATTCATCCTCTTTACCTTCGGTATAAGTGAGATCATCATCCGTGAGGTCTCCATATTTTTGTTTCAATTTTCCTTTAAGAACATTCCAGTTCCCTTTAATTTGCAGTTTGTCCATTTTGTTAATTTTTAGTGGTTAGTATTTCTTTTAAATCTCAGGTAATCATTACCTTTTCTTACCACATTAATGTTAAAGAATTATGCCATTTCTTTATAAACATCTGTATCATCTTGTCAATGTGCTTGTTAGCTTATTTTCATACAGTGATATAATTGTGGAAAAAGTAAAAAGGTGTGAATTGAAATACCCAATCAGGCAAGTTTTACATAAATGTTGATTTAATACCACTCAATAGGCTTTTCCACCAAAAATTAAAAATTGATCGTTTCTTATCTCTCTCAGTATGGATTTCACCTTTTTTAAAACTTTTGTCTCCGGCTAAATTATCCGCAGGCACCACCAATAGATTAACTACTGCTGTTAATAGTTTCTTCTCTGATTTATCTTCTTTATTGATCAGCTTTATATTAAGATCTTTGTACTGAAGTGCCAGATCTCCATCAGAAACATTGTTATTGTACACAAAATTATAATCCATGCGTTTTAATTCTCCTTTAACCACTTTCGCACCGGCACTTTGCTGAAGAATATTATTTATGGAGGTCAAAGGCATAGCGTGTAAGGTTCCTGTTGCTTTATAACTTTTATCGAAAGCAACATTAGGAAGATCAAAGCTTGCCTTTAAATACGCTTCATTCATAAACATTGCCGAAGCTTCAAGTGAAGTAGGTGCCTTTATTTTTTGCGACCGGTTACCCACGTTTAACCAGGTGGCCTGCAATTGATTGAATTTAACCAATGCTTCCGCAGTTGAACCGGGTGTGCGTTCAGCATATTCTACATCGCCTTTTTCAATTAGCACTGAATCGATAGCTATACCCACTGGCAGTGATCTTAACAAGGCATCAGGCAGTCGGGTATCCGGTTTATCGGGAAATGTAAGCCGGCGGTCTTTAAAAGCCCGTGCTTTGAAGTATGCTATATGCATTGCTTCGGCTATCAACGACGTATCCGTGATCATTTGATTAAATTCAATCTGGCGAATGCTAATGCCGGAAAATGACAAATCAAGCCAATCTCTTTGCTCGCCTGTTAACTTTCCCACTTCATAGCGCTCATACCTGGTAACCAGCTTCACTAATGGAATCTTAATTGATTCATTATCCATATCCAGTTCCAAATTGTAGATGTTAAGGCCATAAAGGCTATCAGAAACTGCTACCCTGGCTAAGGGTATTTTGGCATACAAAGCCTTGTATGAAAATGGGAAACCGGGAGTTTTTTGTTTCTTATTCCATTTTAATTCAGAGCCCTTAAGAAATGCTTCACTATAAAGTAATGTATCATTCCGTCCTGAATGGGTGTAGCCCCCCGGTTTAAACCATAAGATTCGCTTAATCTGCAGGCTTAAATTACCAATATACCAGGTCATTTCCTTACCTGAAACAGAAGTATCACTCTTGCGACTTCCCTGTGCGGGTGGCTGATAAATAAAATCAACCCCATCAATATTCGCATGACTTACCTGTATTTTATTCTCCAATAGTTTAAACGGGTTGATGCCTGAAAAGCGACCTTCTTGTATCACAAGTCTGGTAGCTACGGAATCTTTAGTGCTTACATGAAGATTTTTAAAAGAAACACCCATTTTGAAGAGGTTTACCTTTAGTTTAACCGAATCAACCTGGTATCCCCTAAATTCCTGAACCAATAACTTCTTTTCCAGATAGGTGTTTAAAAGCATGCCACCAACCCACAAAATTACGGCAATAGCTGTCAGAATGAAAAATATCCACTTTAGCCATTGCTTAATATTCATGTGTAATTTTTAAGGATGGAAAATAATTACAGTTGCTCATGCTGTTCATTTGTTAAGCTTTCGATTTGCCTGCGAATCCTATAATGGCGCCTATTAACACGAACAGTCCGCTTATGATTACCGGTGTCCAGTTGGCGTGACTTACCGCGATATCAAGACCAAACAAACTGAAACTTTCTGAATCGTTCATGGCCTGAATACCAAAAACAATAAGGCCTACTATTCCGACAATGAAAAGAATTATTCCTACGATTTTCATAACTTTTAGTTTTTAATTGAATTACACAAATTACAAATAAAAAGTTTGCCATATATTCTTTATCTTTGACAATCAATACATTAGCGTAAATTACAAAAAGCCGTCTTTTATAAGAGTGTATATTCAACCCACATTATGAGGTATTGTTTCCCCGAAGTTATTACTAAAAAATAAATTGACCGACTGCCAGCACTAAAGGACCGAGGTAATTATATAATTAAATTTCATATCTTTGTTAACAACTCACTGCCATATACGTTTAGGTAATGCAAGCTTTCCATTTTAATTCTAATAATTTATGCCCACGGACACCACTCCACTTCACCAACAATTTGTCCAGATTGCCCAATATATTGAATCACTCATTTCGGAAACCGATCATTTTTCTGATGACTTGAATCAGATTGAATATTGGTTAAAAAATCATTTGGAAAGCATCAGACTAAAACGTCTTGATTTTGACAGCAGTATTTTTATACCGCTTCGTGAAGATAATGAAAGATACGACGGCATCATTATTTTCAATAAGGACTTAAAAGTGCAGCATTTTGTGGCCTCACACCATTATTTTTATGGTCCTGATTTTAACAAGACCGGTGAGCTGCATATGAGCAGTTTCCTTTTTGAAGATGAACTGCATATGTTAAATGAGATGATAAATCTGAACAGCAGTGACGCGTTCAGATTTCCTGCAGAATTGAACTTAAAGAGCGGGCCCGGAAGTCGTATCAGAGCTTTTATAACAATAAAGCCTTTCAACGAGAGTGATAGCAATCAGCAATTCATGGCTTTGCTCCGTTTCCCCGATAGCCATGAGCTTCTTTTTACCACATATTATGAAACCATTCTCAACAACTTACCGGGAATGGATATTTACTTGTTTGATCGGAATTACAGATTTATTATTTCGGGTGGGAAAGAAAAAGAAAAACACGGATACGACAACGACCATTACGTGGGCAAAACTTTTTTCGAAGTGCTTGATAAAAAGGTGCGCCGAAGTCTGTTTCCATTTTACAGTAAAGCACTAAACGGCCAAAGTACCGAAGGAGAAATACGATTTCACGATCAGATATATTACGTTGTAGCAAAGCCCATTTTTAAAAATGGTATTGAACCCATTGCCGGACTGGTGGTTGCTCAAAACATAACCAATGACAAGTTGTTGGAGCAACAACTCCGTCAGCGCAAAAATGAAGCTCAGCGTGCCGATCATGCCAAATCAATCTTTATTGCCAACATCAGTCACGAAATACGCACCCCGCTTAACTCAATTATCGGATTTATTGAGCAGTTGGAGAAAACATCGCTTAATAAAGAACAACAGGACCTGGTATCCATCATTCAAAAAGCGTCAGACCATCTGCTTTACCTGGTAAACGAGGTAGTTTTTCTATTTAAGTTGGGTTTGGGAAAAATATATTTTGAGCGTATCCCATTTTCCCTGAATGAAACATTAGAAGATCTTTATAACATGATGTTACCCAAAGCCAGGGTAAAAAATCTCCAATTATTTATTGACAATGATAACTGCCCGCTAACTTTGGTTGGAGACCCTTTCAGGGTGAAACAAATCCTGATGAACTTGCTTTCCAACGCAATAAAGTTTACGGATAATGGTGAAATAAGATTGAAATGCATTTACAAATTAAAAAAATCAAAGCAGGTAGAAGTTACTTTTATTGTCAGTGATACGGGAGCTGGCATACCAAAGGAGGACTTACCCAACATCTTCGATGTGTTCGAACAGGGAGCGACACTCACCCGGCACTCAGTTTCGGGGGCAGGCCTGGGTTTGGGTATATGCCAGCGGCTTACCACATTGATGGATGGCGAAATTTCTGTTAAAAGCAAGATAAAGCAAGGGAGTGAATTTAAAGTAATCCTTCCTTTCCAAATTTTTGAAGGAAACCTTATAAAAGAGAAAAGTAAAACCTATTTAATCAAGGATAAATTACTGAAGGGCAAAAGAATCCTGTTGGCTGATGATGACAAACACAGCTTAATGCTGGCAGAAAGGATTATTAAAGGCTGGGAAGTTAACTATACACTTGTTGCCAATGGTTGTGAGGCTATGGATGCATTGGCCAATGACTCATTCGATATACTGATCGTCGACATAAATATGCCGTGCAAAAACGGGGTTGAAGTCATTACTGCACTTCGCAATGATGCACACCATATAAATGGGGACACACCCGCCATATCCTTATCAGCCAACATTCAGAAAAGTGATATTCTGAGTTATATGAAAGCCGGGTTTAATGATTATCTCACCAAACCATACACGGAAGAGCAGCTTTACAATAAACTATGCGCGGTACTTTATCAGCAGGCAAGCAACGCCCGTCCCGTTGCGGAACCGGAAGTAAGTGATACCGATACTTTAGATTTAAGTGAGCTAAAGCGAACCGCCGGAGCAGATAAAGAGTTTTTCAATAAAATGATGCAAAACTTCATTCAGCAGTGTGACAGCCTGCTGGAAGCGTTTGAGCAGGCCACCACCT